>NZ_JAMYSP010000040.1:0-54868 GCF_040322015.1 Mesorhizobium sp. M0208
CCAACGATAGGATGGCAAACTGTTCGCGATGTCCTCGCACAGCTGTTCGCGATGTCCCCGGTCCAAACAGGGGGGAGATTGGCAGTTTTGGCGACGGCTCTCGTCCTTCAACCTTGGTGATTGGCGAAAGTGGAGATGACAGCGCAATCTCCCCCCTTGAGGGGGAGATGCCCGGCAGGGCAGAGGGGGGCGCGAAGGATCGCCGACGTTCGAGTGACTATGTAGTGCCTTCGCCGGTCAGCGCGTCGAGGCGGGCGCGCAATGCCGCGACCTCCTCCTCAAGGGCCCGCACGCGCATTTCCATATCCGACGCCGGCGAGGACGACTGCAGAGGCGCTGCGGCAGCCGACAGCTGCGGCGGCCCGCTGAGCAGATGGACATAGCGATCCTCGCGCTGGCCGGGACCACGGTCGATCTGCTGCACAAGCGGCGGCCTGCGGCCGATCAGCAGATCGAGATTGCCGCGAAGCTCGTCGATCGACGGCAGCCGCGCCATGCGCTCGCTTCGCGCCAGCAATTCATAGGCCGTCTGCGGGCCGCGCAGCAGCAACAGGCCGAGCAGCGCGATCTGCGCCGAGGTCAGGGAAAAGCGCTGCGCCACGATATGCTCGTAGCGCTCGACGCGCGACGCGAACACCTGCCTGACGAGGCCCTTCTGCTCCAGCTGGCCAAGCGCCCGCCTGACCTCGCCAAGTTCGACCGACATCACCGGCTCGCGCGCCGTCTTCTGGTTGGCCGCCGCATGTGCCGCGTTGAGCGTCAGCGGATAGACGTCCGGCGTCAGCTCCTTCTTCTCGATCAGGCAGCCGAGCACGCGGGCTTCGATGGGAGAGAGGATGGGAAGGTCGATATCGGTCATAAGTTTGCTATCCTTTCGAACTCGGCGGGACAGCGCCCCCCTCTGTCCTGCCGGACATCTCCCCGTCTAGTGGGGAGATTGGCTGTCATCACCGCTTCGCCACTTTTCGAGGCTGCAGAAAGGGCGCTGTCCTCCAAGCTGCTAATCTCCCCCCTTGAGGGGGAGATGTCCGGCAGGACAGAGGGGGCGCGAAGGATCGCTGCGGACGAGACGATCTCGGCTGCAACCCGCCCGCCGCCTAAACCCGTCGCTCCACCATCATCTTCTTGATCTCGGCGATCGCCTTGGCCGGGTTGAGCCCCTTGGGGCAAGTCTGGGCGCAGTTCATGATGGTGTGGCAGCGATAGAGCCGGAACGGGTCTTCGAGATTGTCGAGCCGCTCGCCCGTCGCCTCGTCCCTGGAATCGATCAGCCAGCGATAGGCCTGCAGCAGCGTCGCCGGGCCGAGATAGCGCTCGCCGTTCCACCAGTAGCTCGGGCAGGAGGTCGAGCAGCAGGCGCACAATATGCACTCGTAGAGCCCGTCGAGCTTTTCGCGATCCTCATGGCTCTGCAGCCATTCCTTGGCCGGCTCGGGCGACACCGTCTTCAGCCACGGCTCGATCGAGGCGTGCTGTGCGTAGAAATTGGTGAGGTCGGGCACCAGGTCCTTGACCACAGCCATGTGCGGCAGCGGATAGACCTTGATCGCGCCGGAAATGTCGTCGCAGCCCTTGGTGCAGGCCAGCGTGTTCGAACCGTCGATGTTCATGGCGCAGGAGCCGCAGATGCCTTCGCGGCAGGAGCGGCGCAGCGTCAGCGTCGGATCGATCTTGTTCTTGATCCAGAGCAGCGCGTCGAGCACCATCGGCCCGCAATCGTCCATGTCGACGAAATACGTATCCATGCGCGGGTTCTCGTCATCGTCCGGCGACCAGCGGTAGATGCGGTATTCGCGCAGATTGGTCGCGCCCTCCGGCTTCGGCCAGGTTTTTCCGGCCATGATCTTCGAGTTTTTCGGAAGCGTGAGTTCGACCATTACCTCAGGTCCTTTCGGATGACGAGCTTCAGCCCGGACCAGATCTCGTTCACGGCGGCGACCTTGACGTCGACGAGGTCGAGCTTCAGCGCCTCTGTGCGGATAACGTCCTCGGTGACGTCGGTCGGCACTTTCGATGCCTTTTTTGGCCAAGAGACCCAGACGATGCCGTCCCGCTTGATCGCCGCTTCGACGTCGCCGAGACGGTCCTCGATCTCGACACGCTGCCGGGTGAAAGCATGTACGGCATCGTATTTCTCATGAACGCCCGAAATCGCCGACCAGTTGGCCAGCCGGTCGAGCTCGGCAAAATCCACGGCTTCGGTCAAATCCTCGAGTTCGGCCGGCAAGGCGACGAAAGCGGCAATCATCCCGTCCTTCAGGCCGAGCTTGGCCGGAAGGGGCGTGCCGGAATATCCCGCAACCGCCAGCAGCCTCATCTCAATACACCCTGGCCTTTGGCGCGATCTTGGCCGGGTTGATGCCGCCGTCTGCTTCCCTAAGCAGCGTCTCGGTGTGCACCGGCCGGTAGGTGAGCGCCACCTCGCCGGCCTCGTTGAGCCGAGCCAGCGTATGCTTGCGCCAGTTGGCGTCGTCGCGGGCCGAAAAGTCCTCCCGCGCGTGCGCGCCGCGGCTTTCCTTGCGCGCCTCGGCGCCGTAGACGGTGGTGATGGCGTTGGCCATCAGGTTTTCCAGCTCCAGCGTCTCGACCAGGTCGGAGTTCCAGATCATCGAGCGGTCGAACACCTTGACGTCGCCGAGTTCACCCCAGATCTGCGAAATGCGCCTGCAGCCGCTTTCCAGCGATTCCTGGGTGCGGAACACCGCCGCGTCCTCCTGCATCGCCTTCTGCATCTTTTCGCGCAAAACCGCTGTCGGCGTCGAGCCGTTGGCGTGACGCAGCCGGTCGAAGCGGTCCATTATCTTTTCGACGGCGGTCTCGTTGGGCGAAGGGATCGCCGATGTGCGGTCGATCACCTGGCCGGCCCGGATTGCCGCCGCGCGGCCGAACACCACCAGGTCGATCAGCGAGTTCGAACCAAGCCGGTTGGCGCCGTGCACCGAGGCGCAGCCGGCTTCGCCGACCGCCATCAGCCCGGGCGACACCTGGTCCGGATTCGACGCCGTCGGGTTCAGCACCTCGCCCCAGTAATTGGTCGGCACGCCGCCCATATTGTAGTGGACCGTCGGCAGCACCGGGATCGGCTCCTTGGTCAGGTCGACGCCGGCAAAGATCTTTGCCGATTCCGAAATACCTGGAAGCCTCTCGTGCAGAACGGCCGGGTCGAGATGGTCGAGATGCAGGAAAATGTGATCCTTCTTCGGGCCGACGCCGCGGCCCTCGCGGATTTCCAGCGTCATGCAGCGCGAGACCACGTCGCGCGAAGCCAGATCCTTGGCTGACGGCGCGTAGCGTTCCATGAAGCGCTCGCCCTCGGAATTGACGAGATAGCCGCCCTCGCCGCGCGCGCCCTCGGTGATCAGGCAGCCGGCGCCGTATATGCCGGTCGGGTGGAACTGCACGAACTCCATATCCTGCAGCGGCAGGCCTGCGCGTGCGGCCATGCCGCCGCCATCGCCGGTGCAGGTATGCGCCGAGGTGGCCGAGAAATAGGCGCGGCCATAGCCGCCGGTCGCCAGCACCACCATTTTGGCCGAAAAACGGTGGATGGTGCCATCGTCGAGGTTCCAGGCGACGACACCGGTGCAGGTGCCGTCCGGCTCCATGATCAAGTCGAGCGCGAAATACTCGATGAAGAACTGCGCATTGTGCTTCAGCGACTGGCCGTAGAGCGTGTGCAGCATGGCGTGGCCGGTGCGGTCGGCGGCCGCACAGGTGCGCTGCACCGGCGGCCCCTCGCCGAAATTCATCATCATGCCGCCGAACGGCCGCTGGTAGATTTTCCCGTCCTCGGTGCGGCTGAAGGGAACGCCGTAGTGCTCGAGCTCGTAGACCGCCGCCGGCGCTTCGCGCACCATGTATTCTTGAGCGTCGGTGTCGCCCAGCCAATCTGAGCCTTTGACGGTGTCGAAGAGATGCCACTGCCAGTTGTCGGGCCCCATATTGGCGAGCGAGGCGGCGATGCCGCCCTGCGCCGCAACCGTATGCGAGCGCGTCGGGAACACTTTGGTGATGCAGGCGGTGCGCAGGCCCTGCTCGGCCATGCCGAGCGCGGCGCGCAGGCCGGCGCCGCCGGCGCCGACGACCACGACGTCGAATTTGTGATCGACATAGCTATAGGCGGAAGCCGTGTTGGCGTTCTTCGCGTCCTTGGCCAAAAAATCAGCCTCCAAATGCCAGTTTAAGCAGGGCGAAGACCGAAGCGACGCCGACGACTACGGGAAAGAATGTGTTGAGGGCGAGCAGCGCCAGCCTGGTGCCTTCGCCATGCACATAGTCTTCGATGATCGCCTGCATGCCGAGCCGCATGTGGTAGAGCACCGACAACAGCACCAGCGCCAGCACCAGTGCAACGAACGGATTGGCAAGTGCGGCGCGCACCTCGAGATAGCTGGCGCCGTTGAGTGCGATCAGGAAGCCGACGAAGAACAGGACCAGCGGGATGTTGGAGATCGCCGTCAGCCGCTGGCGCCAGAAATGGCCGGTGCCCTCGCGGGCGGAACCGAGGCCGCGGACCTTGGCCAGCGGCGTGCGCATGTCGGTGTTCTTGCCGTTCATGTCAGGCTCCCCGCGCCATGTAGCCGGCGATCCAGATCAGCAGCGTCAGCGTGACCGAGCCGGCAAGCGTCGCCCAGGCGATCCTCGATGCGGTATGCTTTTCCAGCCCTGCCCCAGTGTCCCAGATAAGATGGCGCACGCCGCCCAGCATGTGGTGCATCAGCGCCCAGCTGTAGCCGAACAGCACCAGCCGTCCCAGCCACGAGCCGAAGGCCCAGTTGACGGCATTGAAGGTCGCCTCCGAGCTCGCCGCCGCCATCAGCCACAGCGCGACCAGCAGCGTGCCGAAATAGAGCGCCCCGCCGGTGATGCGGTGGACGATCGACATCGTCATGGTGATCGGCGGCCGATAGACGGTCAGATGCGGCGAAAGCGGCCGTTCACGTCTGGCAAATTCGCGGGTGGCTGGTGATTTGCTCATGGCTCCCCCAGTTCGGCGTCTCTGGAGCCTCAGGTGGGAATGCGGCATTACCGCTTCCGGTTGCGACTTCGGACAGCCGGTTTCTAATGCTCTTTTTGCACCGCGTCAAAGCCGGAAAACCGTTTCGAAAACGTAATTTAGTCTGATGAAAGCGAGGCTTTCAGCTTCAATCGATTAGGGCTGTCGCCTTGCGCCGGCACAATGTCGCCGCACTGCAAAATATGGCTGGCGCAAGGGGCGGATCAGCGCTTGCAGGCCAGCGGTGATGCACCGCCCTTCATCACCAGCGCCTCACGCCCATCGATCACGATTGCGTCATGCGCCTCGCCGTAACGGCTGGTCTGATTGGCCGGTGATGCCGGCAGCTCGGCGCTGGCGCCGTTCTGGCCGAGGACGCGCACCGACGTGCCGAGATTCTCGATGGTCATCACGCTACCGTCGGCGCAGTTGTAAGTAGCTGTGCGCGGCTGCGGTGCCGTCGGTTCGCTAGCGGCGGGAGCAAGCGACACGGAAGCGGCGGCCGTGTTGCTGAGCTTGGGCGCGCTGGTCTGCGGCGCGCAGGCGGCTGCAGCCAGCAGCGGCGGAATGGCCAGCGTCATCCGAAACGTGCGGCGTAATCTCATTTGCTGCTTTCCCCACCGCGTATCGAGCCCGCCGCGATGCTCCGGCAAGCCACCGGATTTCATGCTTTTTGAGTCGCGCCCGATGCTGGGGATGGTGGGAACAAGGCGTGGCCGAATGATGGCCGGTGGGCGATCGGGTATTAACCATATTTTCCGAGACCTCGCCCCTGCTGCGGTTGCCCTCTTAACAAAGGTTAATAAAAGATTAATTTCTGATTCGAGGAGGCTTGCCTCTTAGCAATGGAGCAGCACGCCATGCATTCGAATTCAGCAGGATCGCGCCTTCCCTGGTTCCTATTGGCGGCGCTCGCCGTCGGCGTCGTCGCACCGGCATTCGCCGGGACGCGCCATCATGACCGCGTCTATGCCGATTCCTTCGGCAATCTCGTCATCGACAGCGCCGCCGGCTACAAGCGTATCCTCGTTGGCGAGGGCAAGCTGGCCAAGGAATTGTCCGACTACACCAGCGCCGGCCAGCCCGACGTGATCTACGAAAACGAATCGGACGATGTCCGCGGCGGCGACTGCTATAGGCCGCCGGTTTTCGTCAAGGGCCGCAGCTATATGTACGGCCTCTCCGACGGCGAAATGCCGGAGCTCAGCCCCTGCCGCTGACGGCCACGCCGCCCTTGGTTGACGGCGCCGGCAGGGCAACAGCCGGCCCCACCGAGACACGCACGCAATCGCGACCGCTGCCCTTCGCCTGATAGAGCGCTTTGTCGGCGCGCCGCAACAGGTCGGAAAAGCTTTCGCCCGGACCAAGCTCGGCAACGCCGAAGCTGGCGCTGCAGCGGTGATCCGCGGGCAGGCAGTCGATCGGCGTGGCACCGAAGGCGCTCCGCGTGCCCTCGGCAAAGAGCCGGGCGGCGGCTAGATTGGTCCCCGGCAGGAAAATCGCGAATTCCTCGCCGCCGATGCGGCCGGCGACATGATGGTCGGCCGCGGCATCGCGGAGAAAACCGGCAAAGGTCTCGATGACCCGATCGCCCGACGCGTGGCCGTAAGTATCGTTGATGCGCTTGAAATGGTCGAGATCGGCAATGACCAGTGCCGCTGGAACGGCGCGCCGCATGGCGTCACGCAGTGCGATCTCGGCATGGCGCTCGAAGCCGCCACGGTTGAGCAGCCGCGAAAGCGTGTCGGTTTCCGATTTCGACGTCGCCTCGGCGAGCACGTCGCGGACCAGGATAGCCAATGTCACCAGCGCAAGCGCCAGGCCGAACACGGTGCCGACCGACTGCGACACCAACGCATAGCTGGTCTGCGCATAAGATTGCGGGTTGGCGCCCCAGCCACCAAGCGCATGGGCGATGAAGGGTTTGCTGGCGAACTGCAAGGTGCTGGCCGCAAGGACAGCCATCAGCATATAGTCGAGCCGCTCGCGTCTTTGCCTGGACGACAAGACGATCGCCAGCCCGGTGAACTGCATGGCCGCATAGGGAAGCTGGTAGGCCGCCATTCGCACGAACGATTGGCGTGGCAGGTCCTGCACGAAGTAGACCGCGAGGGTGGCGAAGACCAGGAAGAGCAGCATCGGCGGCCAAGGCGGCGAAACGCGGTATTTATGGGCAAGCCCGCCATTGAAGGCGATGGTAGCAGCAAGGAAAGCGGCAAAGGCGGCGACAACTACGGGGCGCGCATTGTCGAAGGCAGGAATGCTGAACTCGATCGCGAAATAAGCCATGCCGAGCACATAGCCGAACGCCAGCCAGCGCGCCGACACCCGGCCGGCGTCATAGACCGCGATCGTCATGAAGGCCGCCGCCAGCAGCCCGGCAACGAACAGGTTGATCAGCAGGATGAAATTAGCGCTGCCCATGGCGTTTTGGCACTCCCCCCGAACAGCAGATCACCAACGGGCGAAAAAGACGTTAATTCGAAGCCGCCGCTGACGCTCAGCCAGCACTGGTCCGATTGGGAAGGACGACCGTTTCAGGCCGCTGATGGGACAGGCACACGCTGTCGCGGCCATTCCTTTTGGCTTTGTAGAGCGCTTCGTCGGCGCGGCGCATCAGCGGGTCCAGCCCTTCGTGGCTGGTGCGGGCGGCCACGCCGAAGCTCGCGGTCACTCTTGTCTCGGGCGGAAGCCCGTCGATTCGGCCCGCCGAATAGAGCGTGCGAATGGTTTCGGCATACAGTCTTGCCGCGCCAAGGTCGCTGAGCGGCAACAGCACGGCGAACTCTTCGCCGCCGACGCGGCCGGCAACGCCGCGCGCACCTGCAGCCGACAGAAGCTTGGCGGCGAAATCGACGATGACGCGATCGCCGGCCGCGTGGCCATGCTGATCGTTGAGTGCCTTGAAATGATCGAGATCGGCCAGCACCAGCGTAACCGGCAATCGCGCCGTGGCACAGTGCTGCAGCACCAGCGTGGCGCGCTCCTCGAAGCCGCGGCGGTTGAGCAGGCCCGACAGCGGGTCTGTCAGGGTTTCGGTCTTCAGGGCCTTCGTCACATCGAGCGCGGCGGCGCCAAACAGGCAAAGTGCAATAAGCAGCGACAGCAATGCATGCGACAGCAGCGCCGTCGTCCAATAGGAGGAGGTGTAAAGCCCTTCATAGCTGGTGAACGGCCCATGCGCGATGACGACGGCAAGGGTCCGCGCCAGGAAGTTCATGCCGGAAAGCAGCGACAGTACGAACAGGACCATTTCTGTCGGGCCGTTGTTGCGCACTGCGCGCAACTCGGCGGCAACAACCAGGCTGATGCCGCCGAAGCTGAAATTGATGGCAAGGATGCGCCAGGTGAGATCCGGCCGGGCAAAAAGAAACCACGAGAACGCGGCCAGTCCGCCGCAGGCCAGAATGCCGACCGCCGTGTAAGGCACGCGCCGCCCATAGCGCGCAATGACCGCGCCGGCGAGACAGCAAGTGGCAAAGGTGAAGCACAGGATCGAGATGAGCTTGGTGGGCGCCATACCGACAGGCAGCGTGAAATACTGGAGCAGGAAGCCTGCGGCCGAGGCCGAGTAGCCCGCCGCCAGCACGGCCAGATAGGGACGGTGACGCTGATAGAACCACAGCACGAGAAATGCAGTGCCGAGTGTGAGGGCGATGCCTGGATTGAGCAGCGCTATGAGCAGGCCGGTGTCCAAGCGCTGTAATTTCCCCTCGCTTCCCTCAGGAGACGTTAGAGCGGAAGCCCAAACAAGCGGTTAAGCGAAAGCGAATATACGACAGGTGCGTCGACGCAGCCGCTGGGCGGAACCGCGAACGGCGAGCGGCGTTTCACGACGGCAACCAGGAGACGCTCCGATGGCCGACACGATCATGCTGACCGATCACGATGCAATTCGCTCTTGGGCGGCGGCGCGCGCCGGCTTTCCGGCGATCGTCGACGTGTCGCCCGAAGCCGGAACGCAGCCCATGCTGAGGCTGGTCTTCGGCCAGCATGCCTATCAGGACCAGGATGAGCCCGAACGTCCGGTCAATGCCGGCGGCCATGAACTGGTCGAATGGGATGAATGGTTCAAACTCTTCGACGAGCGCCAACTGGCGCTGGTCGTTGCAAAGGACCAACCCGGCCGACGTGAGGGATTTCACGAATTCGTCAGGCGGCCCGGCTGAAGAATGCCCGAACCGCATTGCGGCTCGGGCACTCTCATATCCGACTGGGCGCGCCCTGCGCTATTTCCACTCGCGGATGTCGACGAAATGGCCGGCAATTGCCGCCGCCGCCGCCATTGCCGGCGACACCAGATGGGTGCGGCCCTTGAAGCCCTGGCGCCCTTCGAAATTGCGGTTCGAGGTCGAGGCGCAGCGCTCATGCGGCTTCAGCCGGTCGTCGTTCATGGCAAGGCACATCGAGCAGCCCGGCTCGCGCCAGTCGAAGCCGGCCGCGACAAAGATCTTGTCGAGGCCTTCGGCCTCGGCCTGTTCCTTGACCAGGCCGGAGCCCGGCACGATCATCGCGCTGACCCGCGGATTGACCTTCTTGCCTTCGATCACCTTGGCGGCGGCGCGCAGATCCTCGATGCGGCCATTGGTGCAGGAGCCGATGAAGACGCGGTCAAGTTCGATATCGGTGATCTTGGTGCCCGGTATCAGGCCCATATAGTCGAGTGCACGCTGCTTGGACGTGCGCTTGTTCTCATCAGTGATGTCGTCTGGGTTCGGCACGATGCCTTGAACCGAGACAACGTCTTCGGGCGAGGAGCCCCAGGAGACGATCGGCGGCAGCTTTGCCGCGTCGAGCACGACGACCTTGTCGAAATGCGCGCCTTCGTCGGACTGCAGCGTCTTCCAATAGGCGAGCGCGGCATCCCAGGCTTCGCCCTTGGGGGCGCGCGGCTTGTCCTTGACATAGGCGAAGGTGGTCTCGTCCGGCGCGATCAGGCCGGCGCGCGCGCCGGCTTCGATCGACATGTTGCAGATCGTCATCCGACCTTCCATCGACAGCGCACGGATTGCCTCGCCGGCATATTCGATGACATAGCCGGTGCCCCCGGCTGTGCCGATCTCGCCGATGATGGCGAGGATGATGTCCTTGGCGGTGACGCCTTCCGGCAGTGCGCCGTCGACGCGCACCAGCATGTTCTTGGCCTTGCGCTGGATCAGCGTCTGCGTCGCCAGCACATGCTCGACTTCCGAGGTGCCGATGCCGTGCGCCAGCGCCCCGAACGCGCCATGCGTCGAGGTGTGGCTGTCGCCGCAGACGATGGTCATGCCGGGCAGCGTGAAGCCCTGCTCGGGACCGATGATGTGGACGATGCCCTGGCGGATATCCTTCTCGGAATAATATTCGATACCGAAATCCTTGGCGTTTTTGGCCAGCGCCTCGACCTGGATGCGGCTTTCCTCGTTCTTGATGCCGAACTTTCGCTCGGGCGAAGTCGACACGTTGTGGTCGACGACAGCCAGCGTCTTTTCCGGATGCCGAACCTTGCGGCCGGTAATGCGCAGGCCTTCGAAAGCCTGCGGGCTGGTGACTTCGTGGACGAGGTGGCGGTCGATATAGAGCAGGCAGGTGCCGTCGTCCTGGCGGTCGACGACATGGTCGTCGAAAATCTTGTCGTAGAGGGTGCGCGGTGCGCTCATGTGCGTAAATCCGTCGATTTAAAAAGGGAAAGGGACGCCGGTCGGCCGGCGAAACAGCCTGGCGAGTCCGCCCTAGCGAAGTCGGCTGGTCAGCGCCCCGCAGACGCGCGCGGAAAATCGCGACGGCAGGCGTTTCCTGTCCTGCAGCACGAAACCTTTATAGGCCGGATCGCCAAAAAGCTCTTCCATGGCGCTGCTCATATCAATGTTTTGGCTTTTCAGCAATCGCGTCTGCCTTCGCAGGCGCTTCACAGCACCTCGAACACGAAGGTTTTCACCAGCGCGTCGGGCTCGGCGATCGCGTAGCAGCGGAACCATGGGCTCTCCTCGACCGGCCGCCATTTTTTCGCCTGCTCCAGTTCGCCAAACACGGCCTTGAACCCGCTGCTTTCAAACACCTGGTCACGGACCGTAAAGATGGCGTGGCCGCCCTTCCGGGTGATGCGCACCAGCTCATGCAGGCCCGACGCCGGCGCGTGGCTGATGGTGAACACGCCGGTCGAGAAAAAGGCCCGGAAATAGCCGTCCGGCCAGGGCAATGGCCCGCCGAGTATCGCCTGTTTCAGCTCGCTGTAGGCCTGCCGGCCGCCGGCGATTTTCAGCATGTCCTGCGACAGGTCGAGGCCGGCAACGTCGTGGTAGCCTAGCGCCTTGAGCGACGGCCCCGACAGGCCGGTGCCGCAGCCGGCGTCGAGCAGCGGTCCTTCGCCCGGCGGCACGTAGCGCGCCACCCAGGCGGTGATCAGGAACGGCAGGAGATAGCCGAGCGCCGCGGTTTCGCCGTCATAGGTCGCGGCCCATTGCGCATAGGCCTTGGCGAGCGCCTCAGGCGTGTCGGCCGTGTAGACCGCTTCAAGCGCCGCATTGGCCTTGTCGATGATCATGGGTCCTCCCCGGTCGCGTCCGCTCGATGGTAGCGCCGTTTTCGCCTGCCTTCTATTCCCCATGCTGGTGGCGCAGCCGCTTCTCCAGCGCCCGCATGGCCAGCGACAGGCCGACGGTCAGGATGAGATAGATATAGGCGACGATCGAATAGGTTTCGAAGAAGCGGAACGAGCCGGCGGCGTAGATCTTGCCCATCTGGGTGATGTCGGCGACGCCGAGCACCGAGACCAGCGAGGAATCCTTGACCATGGCGACGAAATCATTGCCGAGCGGCGGCAGGATGGTGCGGATCGCCTGCGGAAAGACGACCAGCCGGAAGCGCTGCGTGCGCGTCAGCCCGAGCGCCTTCGCCGCCTCGATCTGGCCCTTCTCGACCGCCTGGATGCCGGCGCGGAACACCTCCGAGATGAAGGCGGAATAGCCGATGGTCAGCGCCATGACGGCGCGCCATAAAAGCGAGACGTCGCGTACCAGCAGCTCACCGAAGAGGCCGGCGCTTTGCAGCGGCGCCGTCAGCGCGTTCCACGCTGCGACGAAGGCCGGCGCGCCGGCAAAGGCGATCCAGAACAACAGCACCAGCATCGGTACGCCGCGGATGATCTCGACGTAGAAGCGGGCGATCTGGCTGAGCCAGCGTGAGCCCGACAGGCCCATCAGAGCGACGCCGAGCCCGATCGCGCAAGCCAGCGCGAAGGCGACCACGGTGACGAAGATGGTGACGCCGATGCCCTTGGCGACGGTTGCGAAGACCTGGGCATAGAGGTCGCTGGCAACGATGAAGACGGCGGCGGCCAAGGCGATCGCCAGGGCCACGGCAAGCCACCACGGGAAGTCGGATTTGGCCGAGGCGAGAGGCGGCGACGGCATCAAGCGGTACCGGTGACAGAGTCACGAAGGCAGCGTTCTGTCACACCCCCCTCTGGCCTGCCGGCCATCTCCCTCTCAAGGGGGGAGATCGGCAGCTTTGACCTCGCCGTCCGTTCTGCAACACTGAAAATTAGCGAAAACCGATGCGAAATCCGATCTCCCCCCTTGCGGGGGAGATGGCCGGTAGGCCAGAGGGGGGTGTACGAGCGCAGAGTCAGCGCGAGTTCCCGCGCACAATCGTCATGAAATGCGCGCAACAAGCGGGCCTACTGCCCCATCTTGTAGTCGAGGAACCACTTCTTGTTGAGCGCGTCGAGCGTGCCGTCGGCCTTGAGCGCGGCGATCGCCGCGTTGACCGGCTTCACCAGGTCGGAGCCCTTGGGGAAGATGAAGCCGAAATCCTCGGTGCCGAGCGGCCCGCCGATCAGCTTCAGCCCGCCATTGGACGCATCGACATAGCCCTTGCCGGCAGTGCCGTCGGTGAGCACGACATCGACGTCGCCGGCCTTCAGCGCCTGCACCGTCGCGCCGAATGTCTCGAACAGCTTTATGCGCGGGTTCTGCTCATTGCCGTCGAGCACGCTGTAGACGGCGGTGTAGAACGGCGTGGTGCCGGCCTGCGCACCGATCAGCCCGTCCTTGAAGGCAGCGAACGTCTTGGCATCGGTGAAGCGTTTCTCGTCGCCGCGCACCAGCATGAACTGTTCCGAGCGCATATAGGGATCGGAGAAATCGACCTTCTGCTTGCGGTCGTCCTTGATGGTGATGCCGGTCATGCCGATGTTGTATTGGTTGTCGGAAACCGCCTGGATCATCGCGTCCCACGAGGTGTTCTGGTACTCGACCTTGAAGTTCAGCCGTTTGGCGATCTCGTTCATCGCGTCATATTCCCAACCGATCTGCTTACCGGTCTTGGCATCGATAAACTGCAGCGGCGGATAGGCGTTTTCGGTCACCACCACCACTTTCCTGCCGCCAAGATCGGGCAGCGCCTGCGCCAGGCCCGCGATGGGCAAGAGAAGGCAAGCCAGCAGGCCGGCCAGCAGCAGTTTCGATTTGGTCATGACACGCTCCCCAAGAACTGAACCGCCTCGATCGACCGAGGCATGCAGGAAATCCGGCGCCGACTTTAGCTTTCCGCAGGCGCCTTGCAAGCCGCTCCGATGCGCCGCTCGGCACGAAAATGAGTTTCCGATGCTTTCAATGGCGGCATTACGGAACGATCCGTATCGATTGCGGACCGGCAAAATCGAATCCACCTCGCACAACAAAAAGGCGGCCGAAGCCGCCTTTCCGAAACCATGGGTTTCGACGACGCCTTATTCGGCGGCAGCTGCCTCCGCGGCCTTGGCGGCCTCGTCGGCGGCCTTCTTCTCGGCGGCGTCCTGCGCCGCCTTCTCAGCGGCCAGCGCCTGGGCGGCGGCCACCTTCTCGGCCTCGATGCGCGCCTTCTCGGCGTTCAGCGCATCGCGCTCTTCATCGTTGAGCTTGCGGGCGCGCACGCCGGTGTTTTCCGAAATACGCGCCGACTTGCCGCGACGGTCACGCAGATAGTACAGCTTGGCGCGACGCACCTTGCCGCGGCGCACGATCTCGACGCCCTCGACCATCGGCGAATAGACGGGGAACACCCGCTCCACGCCTTCGCCGTAGGAGATCTTGCGGACGGTGAAATTTTCCTGGAAGCCGGCACCGGCGCGGGCGATGACGACGCCCTCATAGGCCTGGACGCGGGTGCGGGTGCCTTCGGTCACGCGGACCTGAACGCGCACGGTATCGCCGGGCTGGAATTCGGGGAGCTTGCGCTTGGCTTCGATCTTGGCGGCCTGCTCGGCCTCGAGCTGACGGAGGATGTCCATCTCAAAATCCACTTCTTGTTCTTCCGACAGTCAGAGCGTCCGACACTCGCCTTGCAGTCGCATCGACCGCTCGGCTATGCCCTTCGTTCGAGAACTTCTGTTCGAGAACATCGGGCAGGGGCGACTACACCGTCATTGTTGACGGGCCAGAAGATCGCTCTTGGCAGATTTTCTTCCGGTTCGGCGCGCACATACAGCTATTTCGGCGCTTTGTCACGCCTTCGCTGGCTCTTTTTTGGCGCTGCTTCTTTTTGGCTGGCGCCGCTGTGGCAATCCCGTGATCGCTTGTGGTCCAGGGGGTTGCGCCCGCGCGTCAAGCTTTCTAAGCCGGAAGATAAGCATTTTTCCTCCAGCGACGACACCCCTCATGCCAATCTTGGACGCGGTCCTGCTCTTTCTCGCCGGCTTTCTATCAGGCGCGGTCAACGCCGTTGCCGGCGGCGGCACGTTCATAACCTTTGGCGCCATGACCCTGGCCGGCCTGCCGCCGATCGTCGCCAACGCGACATCGTCGGTGACGCAATTTCCTGGCTATATCACCTCGACGCTGGCCTATTGGCACGACATCAAGCATTTCTGGCGCGGCGCACTGCTGCTCAGCCTCATTTCGGCTCTCGGTGCGCTGTCTGGCGCGCTCATCCTTCTAGGCCTCGACAACCCGTCGTTCCGCGCCTTGGTGCCGTGGCTGCTGCTGGCGGCAACAGCGTTGTTCGCTGCCGGGCCATGGCTGAAACCGGCGCCCAAGCCGGAGCATGAAGCCGCGGTGGGTTCGCTGGTCGGGTCGCTGGCGCAGTTCGCCACCGCCGTCTATGGCGGCTTCTTCGGCGCCGGCATGGGCGTCATGATGCTGGCGACGCTCGGTCTCACCCAGTCCGGCGATTATCATCGGCTGAACGCATTGAAGAACATGCTGGCCGTGGTCATCGCTGCGGTTGCCATCCTGGTCTTCGTCTCTGGCGGCGTCATCGCCTGGCTGCAGGCGATCATCATGATCCCGGGTGGCGCGCTCGGCGGCTATGCCGGCGTCTGGATCGCCAGGCGCGTGCCGCAGAACGCGGTGCGCGGCTTCGTCATTGCCGTCGGCCTGTTCCTGGCCTTCTACTATTTCGATAAGGGCTGAGCGGCTAAAAGATCCGGCCGTCGCTCCTTCGTCAGCCTCTCCGCTTCGGCCCGCCGCCACGCCGCGATCTTGCTGTGATTGCCCGAAATCAACACTTCGGGAATCGGCCGGCCCTCGAATTCCTGCGGCCGCGTATAATGCGGATGTTCGAGCAGGCCGTTTTCAAAGCTCTCTTCCTCGCCCGATACCGCATTGCCCATCACGCCGGGCAGCAGGCGCACCACGGCGTCGAGCAGCACGAGTGCCGCCGGCTCGCCGCCGGACAGGATGAAATCGCCGATCGAGACTTCCTCGAGGCCTCGCGATTCGATGACCCGCTGGTCGACGCCTTCGAAGCGGCCGCAGACGATCACCGCACCCGGCCCGGCGGCGAGGTCACGCACACGGCGCTGTGTCAGCGGCTTGCCGCGAGGGCTCATCAGCAGGCGCGGACGTGGATCGCCTGCCGGCGAGGCATGGTCGATAGCGCTGGCCAGCACGTCTGCCCGCATCACCATGCCGGCGCCGCCGCCGGCCGGCGTGTCGTCCACGGTCCGGTGACGATCGCGGGCAAAGTCGCGGATCTGGATCGTTTCGAGCGACCAAATGCCGGTGTCGAGCGCGCGGCCGGCCAGCGACAGGCCAAGCGCGCCGGGAAACATCTCGGGATAGAGCGTCAGCACCGAAGCCGAAAAACTCACCGGTTGCCTCCGGCGTCCCTCGGCCCGCGCGGCCGGCCCTTGGGGTCGAAGCTGTCGCGCTCGGCAGATTCTCCGTCCTCGACCAACCCTGCCGCAGCCGGATCGATGCGGACAAAGCCGCCGGCGATCGACACTTCCGGAACAGCGGCCCGCGTGAACGGGATAAGCACGCCTTTGCGCCCCGCCAGCGTCACGTCGAGAATGTCGCCGCCGCCAAAATTATGCACGGCGACGACCTTGCCGATAATGGCACCGGTGTCGTCCTTGACCTCCAGCCCGACGAGATCGGCGTGGTAGAATTCGTCCTCTTCGCCCTCATCAGGCAACACCGAACGGTCGACGAACAATTCGGTGCCGGCAAGCGCCTCGGCGGCATTGCGATCGTTGACGCCTTTGAAGCGCACCACCACGACGGTGTTGGCAGGCCTGATGTCGACGATCTGGAAGGCGCGGCCATCCCTGGCGTAGAGCGGACCGTAATCGGCCAGCGCCAGCGGGTCGCCGGTAAAGCTCTTGACGCGCAATTCGCCCTTGATGCCGTGCGCGGCACCGATCACGGCCATCTGGACGGGGTTTTGCGGTTTGCTCATCTGCGGAAAATCCTTTGCCTTGCTCTAACCCCAGCCCATCGTCATTTCAATGATGCCGCTCTTCACCGCTTCCTAACCCGCATGCCGGAAGATGGCGGGGAACTGGAAGAGCGCAATGCAGGAATTCCTCATACCGGCAAAACCCGATCTTCAGGCGGCGCGCGAGGCCTGGCTGAAGATGCTGGCGCGCGAACGCCGGCTGTCGCCCGAAACCGTCGAGGCCTATGAGCGCGACACGCGCCAGTTCCTGCATTTCCTGACCAGCCATTGCGGCGGCTCGCCTGGTATTTCAGACATCGCCGATCTGCGCCCAGCCGATCTGCGCGGCTTTCTCGCTGCCCGCCGTGCCGAGGGCGCCGGTGCCCGCACGCTCGGGCGCGGGCTGGCCGGCATCCGCTCGCTGCTGCGTTTCCTGGAACGGCGCGGCCTCGCCAATGCGGCAGGTGCGGCAGCCTTGCGCGCACCGCGGCAGCCGAAATCGCTGCCCAAGCCGCTGACCGCAAGCGATGCAAAACACGTCGTCTCGGTGGAAGGCCAACTGGCGGAGGAGCCGTGGATTGCCGCGCGCAACGCCGCCGTGCTGACTCTGCTTTATGGGTCCGGCTTGCGGATCTCCGAGGCGCTCGGCCTGTCGGGCGCCGATCTATCCTCACCTGGTGATACTGTGCTGCGCGTCACCGGCAAGGGCGGCAAGACGCGGCTGGTGCCGGTGCTGCCGGTAGCGCTGCGGGCGATTGCCGAATACCGCCGCCTCTGCCCCTGGCATCTCGATCCCAAGGGCCTGCTGTTTCGCGGTGCGCGCGGCGGCCCGCTGAACCCCGCGATCGTTCAGCGCGACATGGCCAAGCTGCGCTCGGCGCTCAACCTGCCCGACACCGCGACGCCGCATGCGCTGCGCCATTCTTTCGCCACGCATCTGCTTGGGCGCGGCGGCGACCTGCGCACCATCCAGGAGTTGCTCGGCCACGCCAGCCTGTCGACAACCCAGATATACACCGGCGTCGACACCGCGAGGCTGCTCGAGATTTACGAAGCAGCTCATCCTCGTGCGTGATGGACGCTTGAATAGGTGACGATCTCGCAACAATTTTGATGCGCTGATTAACCGTTTTGCCGCTTTTTGCGCCTAGAAGCGCAGCATGAAACGCCTCATCGCCATCGCCGACCGCGCGACCCAAGTGTCGCTGAAGCTGCTCGTCGCGCTCAACGCCCTGTTTTTCCTCTCCTTCCTCATCATCGCGCTGCTCGCCGCGGGCAAGGCACGCGCCGAGGCCCCGGCCTGCACCGGTACCGATATGCTCAGCGCGTTGCAAAAGAACGACCCGGCTGGCTACCGCAAGATCGAGGCGGACGCGGCAGCAACACCGAACGGCAAAGGCTTGCTGTGGAAGCTGGAAAAATCGGGCGAAAAACCGTCCTTCCTGTTCGGCACCATGCACCTTACCGACCCGCGCGTCACCACGCTGCCACCCGCCGCGCAGAAGGCGTTTGATGCGGCTGGCACCGTCATCATCGAAACCACCGAAGTGCTCGATAAGCAGAAGATGATGGCAGCATTGCTGAAAGAGCCGGATCTGATGATGTTCACCGACAAGACGACGCTTTCGTCGCTGCTGTCGCCAGAGGACGCGGCGGTGGTCGACAAGGCGCTCGACGCGCGTGGCATCCCGCCAGCGACTGTCGCCAAGATGAAACCTTGGTTGCTGTCGGCGATGGTGGCGCTACCAGCATGCGAAGTCGCCCGCCAGGCTGGCGGCGCGCCGGTGCTCGACGTCAAGCTTGCCAAGGACGCCGAGGCTGCGGGCAAATCAGTCGAGGGGCTGGAGACAATCGCCGACCAGCTGCGCGCCATGGCTTCGCTGCCGATCGCCTTTCACCTGAAGGGTCTGGTCGATACGCTGAAGCTTGGCGACAAGGTGAACGACGTCAACGAAACCATGATCGTGCTTTACCGCCGTGGCGACACTGGCATGTACGTACCGCTGTTTCGGGCTGTCGTCCCCGAACAGGTCGACGACCAATCGGGTTACGCCGAATTCGAGCAGACCATGATCACCAGCCGCAACAGGGTGATGGTTGATCGTGCAGCGCCGATCCTCGCCCACGGCAATGTCTTCATGGCGGTCGGCGCCATGCACCTTCCCGGAGCGCAAGGCTTGGTCGAGGGTTTCCGCAAGACCGGCTATACGGTGACTGCCGTCAACTGAACAACACGGCGGAGTTGCACACCGAATCATCGCCACGCCTGGGTCAACCCCTACTCGCGGCGCGACGGCGGACCAGCCGCGCTTCGTGTCAAGAAACTGAAAAAGGTTCGCTTTGGCTCGACCGAACCCATTTTGCGGTGGAAATGCATGCCTGCAAGGGATTCCGGATCAGAATTGCCCTGTTTTCGGCGTTTTCAACGCCTAATGTGAAACCGATTCAACGATTGTACGTTGATGGCTATTACTTGATGTTTTTCATCCACGGAGGACACTTTTATGGCGAACACACCCAATCCGAACGACCCATTCACCTCGCCGGGCTCCGCGCGGCCAAGCGGCGGCGGCAGCGGCTGGCTGATTGCCCTGGTCGTCGTTATCCTGGCAATTGTCGCCTATTATGTTTTTGGAAGACGTAGCGAGGCACCTGCGCCTGCCGAACCGCCCGCAGCCAGCACACCAGCTCCGGCCCCAGCGCCCGCCGAGCCGATGAAACCAGCCGAACCGGCTCCTGCGCCAGCTCCGGCAACACCCGCTCCGGCTCCCGCTCCGGCAGAGCCTGCACCCGCTCCGGCCCCTGCGCCAGCCCCGGCCCCGGCACCAGCACCTGCCCCGGCTCAGTGATCAAACTGCTGATTTGATATATGAACGGCCCGCTGAAAAGCGGGCCGTTTTGTTTTTGGGAGCAGCCGTCGAGGGCTTTGGACGTTTCAGCCAATCTCTAAGGTTTGCGATTCACCGCGTTTGCTCAGATATGGATCGGCTTGAAGAACGTCGCCAATGCCGCCTCCTTTACCGCTTCCGACATTGTCGGATGGGCGTGACAGGTGCGGGCCAGGTCTTCCGACGAGCCGCCAAATTCCATCAGCACGGCCGCCTCGTGGATCATCTCGCCGGCGCCGAACCCGACGATGTGGACGCCGAGCACACGGTCGCTGGCCTTGTCGGCCAGGATTTTCACAAAGCCGTCGGTATGCAGCATGGCGCGCGCGCGGCCATTGGCGCTGAACGGGAATTTTCCGGCCTTGTAGTCGACGCCGGCTTTTTTCAATTCTTCTTCGGTCTTGCCGACCGAGGCGATTTCCGGCGTGGTGTAGACGACGCTCGGAATCACGTCATAGTTCACATGCCCGGCCTGGCCGGCGATGGTTTCGGCCACCGCCACGCCCTCGTCCTCAGCCTTGTGTGCAAGCATCGGTCCGGCGATGACATCGCCGATGGCATAGATGCCAGGCACGTTGGTCCTGAGATGGCCGTCGGTCTTGACCCGGCCGCGCTCATCGACGTCGACGCCGGTCTCCTTCAGCCCGAGAGCGTCCGAATAGGCCCGTCGTCCCGTCGCAATCAGCACCGCGTCCGCCTCGATCGTCTCGGCTGCTCCGCCCTTGACCGGCTCGAAGGTGACAATCGCTCCCTTCTTGGCCTTGGCGACGCCGGTCACCTTGGCGCCCAGCCTGAACTCAAATCCCTGCTTCGACAGCAGGCGCTGGAACTGCTTGGAGACCTCGCCATCCATGCCGCCCAGGATGGTGTCGAGGAACTCGACCACGGTGACCTTGGCGCCAAGCCGCGCCCAGACCGAGCCGAGCTCCAGACCGATGACACCGCCGCCGACCACCACCAGATGGCCCGGCACCTTGTCCAGCGACAGCGCGCCGGTCGACGAGATGATCACCTTCTCATCGAAATCGACCTTGACGCCGGGAATGCCGGCGACGTCGGAGCCGGTGGCGATGACGATGTTCTTGGTCTCGATCTCCTCGACCTTGCCGTCATCGGAGGTCACCGACACCTTGCCGGCCGCAACTACCTTGCCGGTGCCACGAAAACTGTCGATCTTATTCTTCTTGAACAGGAAGGCGACGCCATTGACGTTGGCCGTTACCGTCGCATCCTTGTGTGCCATCATCTTCCCAAGGTTGAGCTTGGGCGCGCCGATCTCGACGCCGAGCGCCTCGAAGGAATGGCCGGCCTCGGCAAACATCTCGGACGCATGCAGCAGCGCCTTCGACGGGATGCAGCCGATGTTGAGGCAGGTACCGCCGAAGGTCGGGTCCTTTTCGACCACCGCCGTCTTCAGACCGAGCTGCGCCGCCTTGATGGCGCAGACATAGCCGCCTGGTCCCGATCCGATGATAACGACATCATAGGCCATGATACTGTCCCTTTTGCTTTAGCGGCCGCCGCCGATTTCCAGATTGGCGCCTGTTGTGTAGGACGCCTCGTCCGACAGCAGCCACAGAATTGCGGCTGCGACTTCCTCGGCGGTGCCGACGCGCTGCATGGGCACCACCTTGCGCATTCTCTCGGCGCGATCCGGCTGACCGCCGGAGGCATGAATTTCGGTGTCGATGATGCCCGGGCTGACCGCGTTGACACGAATGCCTTCGCCGGCCACTTCGCGGGCAAGCCCGATGGTGAAGGAATCGAGCGCGCCCTTCGAGGCGGCGTAGTCGACATATTGACCCGGCCCGCCAAGCCTTGCCGCGATCGAAGAAACATTGGCGATGGCGCCACCCTTGCCGCCATGCCTGGTCGACATCCGCTTCACCGCCTCGCGGGCGCAAAGCATCGGCGCGATCACATTGATGCGCATCATGCGCTCCAGCCTTGCAGCGCTAAACTCGTCGACGCGCGCGCTCTGGTCGACCACGCCGGCATTGTTGACGAGCGCGTCGAGCCGACCGAAACGGGCATCGACAGCCTCGAACATGGCCAATACGTCCGTCTCGCTGCCGACATCGGCCTTGACTGTGAAGGCTTCTCCGCCAGCAGCCTCGATGTCGGCGACCACCGTTTCGGCGGCTTTTGCATTCGACGCGTAATTGACCGCAATGCGATAGCCGGCCTTGGCGGCAAGCCTGCATGTAGCGGCGCCAATGCCGCGGCTACCGCCGGTCACCAGCAGGATCTTTCCGCTCGCGCTCATTCCTGACATCCCTTCAGGGCAAAGACGTCCCAGGGCACCCTGGAAAAGCCGTTGGCGCCATAGGCCGCCGACATCTGCAACGACGCTCCCAAGTCAGGCAAGATCAGCTTCTTCGGCGCATCCTTTCCTTCGCCCGGCAGCAACGCGATATTGCCCTGGTCGTCGGCAGTGTAGATGACGCTCTCCCACACCGTGCAGGCGGCGAGCTCGTCGCCGGTGACGTCGCCGGCCGGGCATTTATACATCAGCGACCCATGCGGCCGCGCCACGCCCTCCGTCCACATGACGATGCCGTCGAGCACGACGCCGTTGTCGAGCACCATCTTGAAGGTATTGGTGACGGTAGCCGACCCCATGGTCGGCCTGAAATCGATCTCGGCGGCGTTCTCAGGATCGCCATAGACGGCCAGTTCGAGCGGGCAGGCGGCAAGGGCCGCGGAGACCGTCTGCACGCCGAGTGCGCAGATTGTGACAAACAAACCGGACCGGAAACGGCACGAACTCATCCGGCGGCGCAGATCCATGCTCCGGCCCACGTCGGCCGCCCCCTTAGAGGTCGAGCACCAGCCGCTCAGGATCCTCCAGGCTTTCCTTGACCCGCACCAGGAAGGTCACCGCTTCCTTGCCGTCGACGATGCGGTGGTCGTAGGACAGCGCCAGATACATCATCGGCCGGATGACGATCTGGCCGCCGACCACCACCGGCCGCTCCTGGATCTTGTGCATACCCAGAATGCCGGACTGCGGTGCATTGAGGATCGGCGTCGACATCAGCGACCCGTAAACGCCACCGTTGGAAATCGTGAACGTGCCGCCTTGCATATCGGCGACGGAAAGCTTGCCGTCGCGCGCCGCAAGCCCCAGCCTGCCGATGTCCTTCTCGATTTCGGCGATGGACATCTGGTCGGCATTGCGCACAACCGGCACGACAAGGCCTTTCTCTGTACCGACGGCAACGCCGATATGAGCGTAGTTCTTAAAGATGATGTCGGTGCCGTCGATCTCGGCATTGACCGACGGGATCTCCTTCAGCGCATGGGTGACGGCCTTGGTGAAGAAGCCCATGAAGCCGAGCTTCACGCCGTGCTTCTTCTCGAACACGTCCTTGTATTTGCTCCTCAGCGCCATCACCGCGCTCATGTCGACCTCGTTGAAGGTGGTCAGCATGGCGGCGGTCGATTGCGCTTCCTTGAGGCGCCGCGCAATGGTCTGGCGCAGCTTGGTCATGCGCACGCGCTCCTCGCGCGACGCATCGTCGGCAGCGGACGGCGCGCGCGCGGCAACGGGTGCCGGTACAGGCGCGGCCTTGGGCATTTCTGCCGGCTGCGACGGCGCGCCCCTGGCGATAAGGTCGAGCACGTCGCCTTTCAGCACCTGGCCGCGCTTGCCCGAGCCCGACACCTGGTCGACCGCGAGATTGTGCTCGGCCAGCAGCTTTGCCGCCGACGGCGCCGGCGGCATGGTGCGCGTCTCGATCGCGCCGGCGTCGCCGGCAATCTTGGCCGTCTCGGCCGCAGCCTGCTTGACGCTCGAGGCCGCAGTCGGAGCCGAGGCCTGCGACACCGCCTCCTGCTTCGTTGCCGGAGCGGCGGCGGCATTGGCTGCCGCGCCGGCGCCTGCCGAAATCGTGCCGAGCAGTGCGCCGACGCCGACCGTCTCGCCTTCTTTGACGGCGATCTCGGCGAGCGTGCCCGCGGCGACGGCCGGCACTTCCACCGTCACCTTGTCGGTTTCGAGCTCGACGAGCGGCTCATCGGCGGCGATCGCGTCGCCGACCTTCTTGAACCACTTGCCGATGGTCGCCTCGGTGACTGACTCACCAAGTGTCGGAACGCGGATTTCGGTTGCCATTGTGCCTGTCCGTTTCTTTCGGTTCTGTTCTATTCACCAAGCGCGTCGTCGAGCAAGGCGGCAAGCTGGGCGAGATGCTTCGACATCAATCCGGTCGCCGGCGAGGCGGCGGCCGGCCGGCCGGTATAGCGCACCCGCTGATGCTTGGCGTCGATATGTGCCAGCACCCATTCGAGATACGGGTCGATGAACGACCAGGCGCCCATGTTCTTGGGCTCCTCCTGGCACCACACCATCTCGGCATTACGGAAGCGCGACAGTTCGGTGATCAGCGCCTTGGCCGGGAACGGATAGAGCTGCTCGACGCGCAGCAAATAGATGTCGTTGATGCCGCGCTTCTCGCGCTCTTCGTAGAGGTCGTAATAGACCTTGCCCGAACAGAGCACGACACGGCGGATTTTCGAATCCTTGGTGAGCTTGATGGCCTGGCCTGACAGCAGCTGCGCGTCGTCCCACAACAGCCGGTGAAAGGCGCTTTCGCCCGACATTTCCGGCAGCGTCGACACCGCCCGCTTGTGGCGCAGCAGCGACTTCGGCGTCATCAGGATCAGCGGCTTACGGAAGTCCCGCTTCAATTGCCGACGCAAGATGTGGAAGTAATTGGCCGGCGTCGTGACGTTGGCGACCTGCATGTTGTCTTCGGCGCAAAGCTGCAGGAAGCGCTCGAGCCGGGCCGACGAATGCTCAGGCCCCTGGCCTTCATAGCCATGCGGCAGCAGGCAGACGAGGCCCGACATTCTGAGCCATTTGCGCTCGCCCGACGAGATGAACTGGTCGAACACCACCTGGGCGCCGTTGGCGAAGTCGCCGAACTGCGCTTCCCACAGCGTCAGCGCCTTCGGCTCGGCCAGCGAGTAGCCATATTCGAAGCCGAGCACGGCCTCTTCCGACAACATCGAGTTGATGACCTCGAAGCCGGCCTGCGCCGCCGACAGATTGTTGAGCGGGATATAGCGTGTCTCGTCGCGCTGGTCGTAGAGCACGGAATGGCGCTGCGAGAAGGTGCCGCGCTCCGAATCCTGTCCGGACAGCCGGATCGGATTGCCGTCGAGCAGGATGGCGCCGAAGGCCAGCGCCTCGGCCGTCGACCAGTCGATGCCTTCGCCGGACTCGATCGCCTGGCGGCGATTGTCGAGGAAGCGGATGATCGTCTTGTGCGCCTCGAAATCCTTCGGCACCTCGGTCAGTTTCTTGCCGATCTCCTTCAGCGTCTTGACCGGCACGGCGGTCTTGCCGCGCCGCTGTTCGTCCTGGTTGTCGGCCGAGCGCAAGCCGGACCACGCGCCGTCCAGCCAGTCGGCCTTGTTCGGTTTGTAATGCTGGCCGACCTCGAATTCCTGCTCGAGATGCGCCCGCCAATCGGCCTTCATCTTTTCGAACTCGGCCTGGGTGATGTGGCCTTCGGAAATCAGCCGGTCGGCATAGATCTGCACCGTCGTCTTCTGGTTGCGGATCTTGCGATACATGATCGGCTGGGTGAAGGCGGGCTCGTCGCCCTCATTGTGGCCGAAGCGGCGGTAGCAGAACATGTCCACCACGACAGGCTTGTGGAACTTCATGCGGAATTCGATCGCCACCTTGGTGGCATGGACCACGGCTTCCGGATCGTCGCCGTTGACGTGGAAGATCGGCGCCTCGATCATCTTGGCCACGTCGGACGGATAGGGCGACGAACGCGAAAAGCGCGGGTTGGTGGTGAAGCCGATCTGGTTGTTGATGATGAAATGCAGCGTGCCGGCGACGCGGTGGCCGCGCAGGCCGGACAGGCCGAGGATTTCGGCAATCACGCCCTGGCCGGCAAAGGCGGCGTCGCCGTGCAGCAGCAACGGCAGCACCTTGGCACGCTCCTCCAGCGGCACGATCTCCTCGCGGCTGCGGCCGAACAAATAGTCCTGTTTGGCGCGCGCTTTGCCCATCACCACCGGATCGACGATTTCCAGATGCGAAGGATTGGCGGTCAGCGACAGATGCACCTTGTTGCCGTCGAACTCGCGATCCGACGAAGCACCGAGATGGTACTTCACGTCGCCCGAGCCTTCGACCTCGTCGGGCGCGGCCGAGCCGCCCTTGAACTCGTGGAAAATGGCGCGGTGCGGCTTGGCCATCACCTGTGACAGCACGTTCAGCCGGCCGCGATGCGCCATGCCGAGCACGATCTCCTTCATGCCGAGCTGGCCGCCGCGCTTGATGATCTGCTCCAGCGCCGGGATCAGCGACTCGCCGCCATCAAGGCCGAAGCGCTTGGTGCCCTTGTACTTGACGTCGATGAATTGCTCGAAGCCTTCCGCCTCGACAAGCTTCTGCAGGATCGCCTTCTTGCCGGCTGCGGTGAAGGAGATCTCCTTGTCGGTACCCTCGATGCGCGCCTGGATCCAGGCCTTCTCCTCGGGATCGGAAATATGCATGAATTCGACGCCGAGCGTCGAGCAATAGGTCCGGGTCAGGATATCGAGCATCTGTCGGATGGTGCCGAATTCCAGCCCGAGCACATTGTCGAGGAAGATCGGCCGGTCGTAGTCGGCTTCGGTGAAGCCGTAATTCTCCGGCGACAGCTCGTTATAATCCTCCAGCGGCTTGGCAATGCCAAGCGGATCGAGATTGGCGTGCAGGTGGCCGCGCATGCGGAAGGCGCGGATCATCATGATGGCGCGGACGGAATCGCGCGTCGCCTGATGCACGTCGGCGTCGGAAAGCGCTGCGCCGTTGCCGGCTGCCCTGTCCTTGACCTTCTTTTCGATGTGCTTTTCGACCAGGCCCCAATTGCCGTCCAGCGCCGAGACCAGCTCGCCATTGGCCTGCATCGGCCAGGAGGGCTTGGCCCAAGACGCGCCCTTGGCGTTCCTGCGCACGTCGCCGGCGTCATCCTTCAGCGCCGCGAAGAAGTCCTGCCATTCGGGATCGACCGAAGCGGGATCGTCCTCGTAGGCGGCATAGAGCGCGTCGATATAATCGGCATTACCGCCATAGAGGAAAGAGGTAAGCGAAAACTGGTCGTTGGCCTGATCTTGTCTTGCCATTTTTGTCCGCGGAGCCGCGCTCCGTCTCCTTTTCAGAGCGAATAGAGAGTAGCGAATAGCGAGTAGGGATTTTCCCTGGTTCGCGCCGTTACTCTGTTCTTACCTATTCGCTATTCACTACTCGCTACTCACTAACCTTTGATCGCCTCGACCAGCGTCGTGCCGAGCCGGGCCGGCGATGGCGAAACCTTGATGCCGGCCGATTCCATCGCCGCGATCTTGTCTTCCGCACCGCCCTTGCCGCCGGAGATGACCGCGCCCGCATGACCCATGGTGCGGCCGGCCGGCGCTGTGCGCCCGGCGATAAAGCCGGCCATCGGCTTGCTGCGGCCGCGCTTTGCCTCGTCCTTGAGGAACTGCGCGGCGTCTTCCTCGGCCGAACCGCCGATCTCACCGATCATGATGATCGACTTGGTCTCGTCGTCGGCGAGGAACATCTCCAGCACGTCTATGAACTCCGTGCCTTTGACCGGGTCGCCGCCGATGCCGACGGCGGTGGTCTGGCCGAGACCGACATTGGTGGTCTGGAACACCGCCTCATAAGTAAGCGTTCCCGAGCGCGAAACAACGCCGACCGAGCCCTTGCGGAAGATGTTGCCGGGCATGATGCCGATCTTGCATTCGTCGGGCGTCAGCACGCCGGGGCAGTTCGGCCCGATCAGCCGCGATGTCGAGCGGTCGAGCCTTGCCTTGACCTTGATCATGTCCATCACCGGTATGCCCTCGGTGATGCAGACGATCAGCGGGATCTCGGCCTCGATCGCTTCCAGGATCGCTTCGGCAGCACCCGCCGGCGGCACGTAGACGACGGAGGCATTGGCGCCGGTCTTCGCCTTGCCTTCGGCAACGGTGGAGAAGATCGGCAGCGTCTCGCCCTTGGCGCCGGTCCAGGTCTCGCCGCCCTTCTTGGGGTGGATGCCGCCGACCATCTTTGTGCCGTGATAGGCGAGCGCCTGTTCGGTGTGGAACGTGCCGGTCTTGCCGGTCAGGCCCTGCACTAGCACCTTGGTGTTCTTGTCGACGAGAATGGACATGGTGGTCCTTTTTAAAAACCGTTGATCGGGGAAGGCCGCACGCTCATGGTCACAACCGCTTCAGGTCGGCGACGGTGAGGTCGCTTTTGGCGTTGCCAGTGTTGAGCGTCGTCGCCGGCTCGAACATCAGCACGACAGGTTCCTCGCTCAGCGAGCGCGGCCGGTGCTCGACGGCGCGCGGCACGACGATGAACTCGCCGCTGCCAAGTTCCACCGTGCCGTCGCGGAAATCGATGGCGATGCGGCCGCGCAGCACCAGGAACGCCTCGTCCTCATTGTCATGTGCGTGCCAGTCGAAGGCCTCGCCGAACTTGGCGATCTTGACCTGGCTGTCATTCACGTCGCCGGCAATATGCGGATCGAAGACCTTCTTGATCTTCGCATCCGCCGCCTCGACGAGGTTTATCTTGTGTGGAGGCATCGCCTAGCGACCTCGACCATGAAGTTCTGTGTTCAAGCTGGGCATTTTTTATTTCCGTGAACGACAGCACCGATCCATTGGCCCTTAGCCTCACGCGTAGTCACCACTTGGATAGGCAGATTGCCGTCTGCGGTCTTGAGCTCCCCGAGGGAATTGGGATCTTCATCCGCCTGGAACCTGCTACCATATCTGGAAAGCAGTCTTTTCAGGATCATATCCGCCGCGAGCTTCGGATTGTCTGTGCCAAAGGAAACCAGGCAATCGCATCTGCCACCCGAATTTCTGATCGAGGCAACGACTTCTGTAGCTTTGTAAATCAGACGTCCCTTCGCGCCGGCCAGGAAGCCGCTATTCCGGGCGGCCGCATTAAACCTGCCGAACCGAGGCGCGGTCGCCGGGCACAGACTCATGAACAAATTCACCCGCTTGCCGATCCAGGCAGGCGATGCCGGATCTTCAGCCGAAGTCGCCGCGCTGGCCCAAAAAGCCATGCCGCAGAGCGCTATGGCCAGCAACCGATGCATCAGTCGCCCTTCACCGCCGCGACAATCTTCTTGGCTGCGTCATCGAGGTCATCGGCCGACACCACGTTCAGTCCACTGTCGTTGATGATCTTCTTGCCAAGCTCGGCATTGGTGCCTTCCAGCCGCACCACCAGCGGCACTTGCAGGCCGACCTCCTTGACCGCGGCGATGACGCCCTCGGCGATGATGTCGCACTTCATGATGCCGCCGAAGATGTTGATCAGGATGCCTTTGACCGCCGGATCCTTGGTGATGATCTTGAACGCCGCCGTCACCTTTTCTTTCGACGCGCCGCCGCCGACATCGAGGAAGTTGGCGGGCTCGGCGCCGTAGAGCTTGATGATGTCCATCGTCGCCATGGCAAGGCCGGCGCCGTTGACCATGCAGCCGATATTGCCGTCGAGCGCGACATAGGCGAGGTCGTATTTCGACGCCTCGATCTCCTTCTCGTCCTCTTCGGTGGTGTCGCGCAATTCGAGCACATCCGGGTGACGGAACAGCGCATTGTTGTCGAACGACACTTTTGCGTCGAGCACGCGAAGCCGGCCGCTCTTCATGACGATCAGCGGGTTGACCTCGAGCAGGCTCATGTCCTTCTCGACAAACGCCTTGTAGAGGATCGGAAACAGCGTGGAGCCGTCCTTGGCGGCGTCGCCGTCGAGCCTCAGTGCGGCGTTGAGCTTCTTCACATCGTCGGCCGTCACGCCCTTTTCCGGGTCGATGGCGACGGTAATGATCTTTTCCGGCGTGTCGTGGGCGACCGCCTCGATGTCCATGCCGCCCTCGGTCGAGACGACGAAGGCGACGCGCCCGACCGAGCGGTCGACCAGGATCGACAGATAGAGCTCGCGCTCGATGTCGGCGCCGTCCTCTATATAGAGGCGGTTGACCTGCTTGCCGGACGGGCCGGTCTGCTTGGTGACCAGCGTGTGGCCGAGCATCTCCTTGGCGTTGGCGACGACCTCGGCCACCGACTTCGCCAGCCTGACGCCGCCCTTGGCATCGGGCCCGAGCTCCTTGAACTTGCCCTTGCCGCGGCCGCCGGCATGGATCTGGCTCTTGACCACATAGAGTGGGCCGGGCAGCGCCTTGGCGGCAGCTTCCGCCTCGCTCGCCTTGAACACCGGCACGCCCTCGGCCACCGGTGCGCCAAAGCCTTTCAGCAGCGCCTTGCCCTGATACTCATGGATGTTCATGCGCTATGTCTCCAGCTTGCTTGGCGGGCTTGGTTACCGGCTTACTTGGCCGCGAGATGTGGAGCGATCTTGACGCAGGCGTCGCACAGGCCCTGCACCGCCGCGACCGAATTGTCGAACATCTTCTGCTCGTTCTTTGTGAGCTCGATCTCGATGATCCGCTCGACGCCGCCGGCGCCGATCACCACGGGAACGCCGACATAGGTGTTCTTGACGCCATATTGGCCGGAGAGGTACGCCGCACAGGGCAGCACCCGCTTCTTGTCCTTGAGATAGGCTTCGGCCATGGCGATGGCCGAGGCGGCCGGCGCATAAAAGGCAGAGCCGGTCTTGAGCAGGCCGACGATCTCGGCGCCGCCGTCGCGGGTGCGCTGCACGATCTGGTCGAGCCGCTCCTTCGAGGTCCAGCCCATCTTGATGAGGTCGGGCAACGGGATGCCGGCAACCGTCGAATAGCGGATCATCGGCACCATGGAATCGCCATGGCCGCCGAGCACGAAGGCGGTGACGTCCTCGACCGAGACCTTGAATTCCTCGGCCAGGAAATAACGGAAGCGCGAACTGTCGAGCACGCCGGCCATGCCGACGACATGGCTCTTGGGCAGGCCGGAAAACTTCTGCAGCGCCCAGACCATGGCGTCGAGCGGATTGGTGATGCAGATGACGAAGGCTTTCGGCGCGTATTTCTTGAGGCCGGCGCCAACCTGCTCCATCACCTTCAGATTGATGCCCAGAAGATCGTCGCGGCTCATGCCGGGCTTGCGCGGCACGCCGGCGGTGACGATGCAGACGTCGGCGCCCTCGATGCCGGCATAGTCGTTGACGCCGGTCAGCCTGGAGTCGAACCCATCGACCGGCGACGACTGCGCGATGTCCAGCCCCTTGCCTTGCGGGATGCCTTCGGCGATATCGAACAGCACGACGTCGCCGAGATCCTTGAGGCCGACCATGTGGGCGAGGGTGCCGCCGATCATGCCCGAGCCGATGAGCGCTATCTTGTTGCGTGCCATGTCAGGATGTTTTCCCTTTGACTATGACGGCGCCCAAATCCTTGACGATTTGATGACGGCGTCGGAGGAAGAGGCCGGAATGCTGCGGAACCGCGAAATTCGCCGCACGCAATAGCCCCGGCCGCACAAAAATTCAAACGATTATTTTGCAGTGAATAATTTCAATCGGTTAGAAACAATGGGGATTACGTAAACGTCAACATTCTGGCGCCGACTAGAGGAATTCTACACAATGGCACTGGAAATCAGAAGGCTGTTTCCTGGCGATGACGCTCTTTTGATGCGGGTTGCCGACGAAGTCTTCGACGAGCCGGTCAGGCCGGATCGGCTCTCCGCCTATCTCGCGGAGCCCGGTCATTTCATGGTCGTGGCCCTCGCCGGCGGCATCGTCGTTGGCCAATGCGCAGCCGTCATCCACCGCCACCCGGACAAGGTGAGCGAACTCTACATAGACGAGGTCGGCGTGGCGCCGGCCTTTCAACGCCAGGGCATTGCGACGAGGATGCTCGACGCCATGTTCGCACTCGGTTGCGAGCATGGCTGTGAGGAGGCGTGGGTCGGCACCGAGCCGGACAATGTTGCTGCTCGCGCACTTTACGAGTCGCGAAAAGAGCCGCGTGGGCAGGCGGAGGGGTTCGTCATGTATGTTTATCGGTTATAGGCGCCGGCGGCAGCGGCCTCTCTTAACTATCCCTCACGCCTAAGCTGCCGTGCCTCGGTCGATGATCCCTGCGCCCTCTGCCTCTCCGCCCAGTTCTCCAGCCAGTCGTGGCTCTGCATCTCGATCAGCCGCGATGCGGTGCGCTCGAACTCGAAGACTTCGTTGCCGCGCTTGGCCGTATAGAGCTGCGCCGGCGGTGCCGCGGCGCTCATCACCAGCCGTACATGATGATCGTAGAGCGTATCGACCAGCAGGATGAAGCGCTTGGCTTCGTTGCGCTTGCCTTCGCCGAGCACCGGCACCCGGTCGATGACAATGGTCGAGAAACGGCTGGCAATGGCAAGATAGTCGCGGGCCCCGAGCGGCCTCTCGCAGAGATCGGCGAACGAAAACCGCGCCGCCTCGCCGGCAGTACGCGGCACCACGACGTGTCGGCCCTTAACCGTCAGCATCGTCTCGGCCGTCGGCCTGCCATGCGTCATCACTGCCCATAGCTCGTCGAGCGCATGGTCGGCGGCGGCATCGGCCGGGGTGATGTAGACCGGCATGCGGCTGAGCTTGTCTAGGCGGTAATCCTTGTCGGCGTCCAGCGCCAGCACGTGCGCGTGGCGCTCCAGGATAGCGACAAACGGCAAAAACAACTGACGGTTCAGGCCGTCGCGGTAGAGATCCTGCGGCGCGACATTGGAGGTGGCGACCAGCACCACGCCATTGGCAAACAACGCCGAAAACAACCTGGACAGGATCATCGCATCGGCGATGTCGGTGACCGAAAACTCGTCGAAGCACAGCACCCAGGCTTCCTCGGCAAGCGCGCGCGCCACCGGCGGGATCGGGTCGTCCTCCTTGACCGTACCCTCTTTACGCGCCTGCCGGTGCTTCTGGATGCGGTCCTGCACGTCGGCCATGAAATCGTTGAAATGCACGCGGCGCTTGCGCCGCACCGGCAACAGCTCGAAGAACATGTCCATCAGCATGGTCTTGCCGCGGCCGACGCCGCCATGGATATAGAGGCCCTTGACCGCCTCGTGCCCCTCGCGCTTGCGGGCGAACAACCACCCCAGCGCGCTTGATTTATGCGCCAGCCGCTTTGCCGATATCTCGTCGATCAGCCGGTCGAGCGCAGCGGCGATCCGCTCCTGCGCCGGATCGCGCCCGATGGCGCCCGTCTCGACCAGATGGTCATAGCGCTGCTTGACGGTCGCATGGGTCTGGAGGCCGTCACGCAGATGCATCGGTCACGTCGTTCCGGAGCAATTCCAAGAAAAGTGTGTAGCGGTTTTCTGTCCGGAATTGCGTAAAAAACAAAAGAGAGCAATTCCAGGAAAAGTATGTAGCGGTTTTCCGTCCGGAATTGCGTACCAATGGGGGCCGTTCTCTTACCTTGTAAGCGAGATCGGCAGGCCGTTGGAAGTCTGGCCGTCGAATTTCTCGCCGCCCGAGGAATAAAGCCGTGCCAGCGTGCCGCCATTCTCGTCATAGAGCGTCAGTTGCTTGCCGGCGACGTTCCAGGATTTGATGCCGTCGATCGGCGCCGGGCAATGCAGCGGTCCGGCGCGGTAGCCCGACCCGAATTTGGTCTGCGGCGTCGCCACCTGACAGCTCTGGCCGGACACGCTTGCTTTCCACACACCAGCGACGCTAGAGGCGGTCAGGTCGGCCGCACCGGCCGGCGCCGTCCCGTCGGGCGGCAGCGAGGCGACCTGCGTGTTCTGCGGCGCAGTCGGAAATTTCGACGGGTCGGCGGCGCCGGGTGTCGCCGGTGGCGGCAACTGGTTTGCAGTCACCTTGCCGGCAGGCGCAGCTTCCAGCGGCGCCGGCTGCTGCTCGTCCATCGATGAGAACCGCGAGGTCGAACAGCCGCTCGCAACGAGCGCGGCCAGCGATACGGCCAGCAGGCCGGTTTTCGAAAATTTCATTCTTCAACCTCCGTCGGATCGAGCTGGGGAAGCCGTCCGCGCAATGTCCCCCTCACCAAGATGGAGAAGGTGGCGAAATTTCAACCCGATATGGTTAAAATACGGTTTGCGCCGCTAATGTTGCAAATTTGTCGCAAAATGCACATTGCCTGAATTGCGTCGCGCCTTGGCCTTTGGCCGGCCTCTCCGGTTGATGCGATACGGCGCGCTGGCGTCAAATCCTTGGCGTTTCCTTGGCGTTCACCTCAATGCTTGTGCGGGCCGGCTCCGGCATTATCTCTTGGCGATCAGCAAACTGCAGGGAGCCGATTTCTTGGCCGCGAGAAAGAGAGCCGCCAACCGCTATTACAGCGGGCCGCCCAGCGATCATTTCGACGGCACCTTGTTCTTCAATCCCGGCGGACGGCCGCCGGGTCGCTTTGCCGATCTGTTGAAGTGGCAACTGAGCCGCGAGCGCTCGAAATGGCCGACGGCGGATCCGAGCCCGTTTCCGCCGGCAAGACCGGTCGAGCGCATCGATGGTTCTGCGCTGCGCCTCACCATGGTCGGTCATTCCTCGCTGCTCGTCCAGACAGCAGGCCTGAACATCCTGACCGATCCGGTCTGGTCGCGGCGTGTCTCGCCGCTCTCCTTCGCCGGGCCGAAACGCGTCAATCCGCCGGGCATCGCCTTTTCGCATTTGCCGCCGATCGACCTCGTGCTGGTCAGCCACAACCATTACGACCATCTCGACCTCGCCACGCTGAAGCGCCTGAAGGCAAAACACGACCCGCTGCTGCTGACGCCGCTTGGCAATGACACAATCATCGGCGCCGCCGTGCCCGGTATGCGGCTTTCCGCGCATGACTGGGGCGACCGAGTCGATATCGGCGATGGCGTCGCCGTCCATGTCGAGCCGGTGCATCACTGGTCGGCCCGCGGTACTCGCGACCGGCGCATGGCGCTGTGGGCGGGTTTCGTCGTCGAGACACCCGACGCAAAGATCTATTTCGCCGGCGACACCGGCTTCCATGGCGGCATCAATTACCGGCTGATGGCGCAAAAGCACGGTGGCTTCCGCCTCGCCATCCTGCCGATCGGCGCCTACGAGCCGCGCTGGTTCATGGCGCCTCATCACCAGGATCCGGAAGAGGCGGTGCAAGGCATGCTTTTGTGCAACGCCGCCTATGCCGCCGGCTGTCACTGGGGCACGTTCCGGCTCACCAACGAGCCGATCGAGGAGCCGCCCAGAAAGCTCGGCGAAGCGCTCGATGCTGCCGGCCTGCCGCGGCAACGTTTTCGCGCCTTGCGGCCGGGCGAAGTCTGGGACGTACCGGAGGTTTAGCGCGGCGGAACCTGAGGCATCACATAGACGTTTGTAGGTTGTTCAAACCTGTCGGTTGCGAGGTGCCTCTTATGATCAGGTGGATTATCATTCTTTTGATTATCGCGGCCGCGGCGAGCCTGCTCGGCATGCCGGCACTGGCCGGAGCCGCCGCTACTGGCGCGCGCATCCTCATCGGCATCGTGCTGATCATCTTCCTGCTGATCGTGCTTGGCGTCTTCGCGGTGACGTGAAAATCACGCCGCGCTGGTAATTTCTGCCGCTATCCGCCATATAGGCGCCAAACCGGCAAGAGACCTTTCGATCGATGGCAAGCGCGGCCCCTTTCGCCAAGATGAACGGCATCGGCAACGAAATCATCGTTGCCGATATGCGTGGCCGTGCCGATCGCGTGACGTCTGCGGCAGCCGTCGCGCTCAATGCCGACACGTCGACCCGGTTCGACCAGATCATGGCGATCCACGACGCCAAGACGCCGGGCACCGCCTTTTTCATCGATATCTTGAATTCCGACGGGACCAGCGCGCAAGCTTGCGGCAACGGCATGCGCTGTGTCGTCCAGGCGCTCGCCGCCGAGACCGGCCAGAAGACATTTGCCTTTGAAACAGTCGCCGGCATCCTAAACGCCGAGGAACATGCCGACGGAATGATCTCGGTCGACATGGGCAGGCCGCGCTTTGGCTGGCAGGACATCCCGCTGGCCGAGGAATTCCGCGACACCCGCATGATCGAGCTGCAGATCGGCCCGATCGATGCCCCGGTGCTGCATTCGCCGTCGGTCGTCTCGATGGGCAATCCGCACGCTATCTTCTGGGTCGACCGCGACGTCTGGTCCTACGAGCTCGAGCGCTTCGGCCCGCTGCTCGAAAACCACCCGATCTTCCCCGAGCGCGCCAACATCACCATCGCGCAGGTGACTTCGCCGGAGACCATGATCATCCGCACCTGGGAGCGCGGCGCCGGCCTGACCAGGGCCTGCGGCTCGGCCGCTTGCGCCGCCGTGGTCGCCGCGGCCCGCACCCGGCGCACCGGCCGCAGCGTCACACTGATAACGCCCGGCGGCGGCTCGCTGCATGTTCTGTGGCGCGACGACGACCACGTCATCCTCACCGGTGCCGCCGAATGGGAATTTTCCGGCAGCTTCGATCCGGCGACCGGGGCGTGGGCGCGCGACACCGAAAGCGCCGCCTGATGGCTCCTCTTGGCAACAAGGGCATCGAGGTCGTCACCTTCGGTTGCCGGCTGAACACCTATGAATCCGAGGTGATGCGGCGTGAAGCCGAAAGTGCGGGCCTCGGCGGCCTCGAAGGCGGCGCCATCATCTTCAACACCTGCGCCGTCACCGGCGAGGCTGTACGCCAAGCCAAGCAGTCGATCAGAAAAGCCCGCCGTGAGAACCCGGCCGCCCGCATCATCGTCACCGGCTGCGCCGCGCAGACCGGCCCGCAGGATTTCGTCGCCATGGACGAGGTCGACCTCGTCCTCGGCAATGAGGAAAAGCTGAAGGCGCATTCCTATCGCGCGCTGCCGGATTTCGGCGTCAACGACACCGAAAAGGCGCGCGTCAACGATATTTTTTCGGTACGCGAGACGGCCGCCCACATGGTCGACGCCATCGAGGGCCGGGCACGCGCTTTCGTCCAGGTGCAGAACGGCTGCGACCACCGCTGCACCTTCTGCATCATTCCCTACGGTCGCGGCAATTCGCGCTCCGTGCCGATGGGCGCCGTGGTCGAGCAGGTCAAGCGACTCGTCGGCAATGGTTATGCCGAGATCGTGCTGACCGGCGTCGACATGACCAGTTTCGGCGCCGACCTGGCTGGCGCACCGAAGCTCGGCAAATTGGTCAAGACCATCCTGAAGCAGGCGCCCGACATGAAGCGCCTGCGGCTTTCCTCCATCGATTCGATCGAGGCCGACGACGATCTGCTGGACGCCATCGCCACCGAGCCCAGGCTGATGCCGCATCTGCATCTGTCGCTGCAATCGGGTGACGACATGATCCTGAAGCGGATGAAGCGCCGGCACAGCCGCGACCAGTCGATCCGCTTTTGCGAGGATGTGCGCAAACTGCGCCCCGGTATCGTTTTCGGCGCAGACATCATCGCCGGCTTCCCGACCGAGACGGACGCCATGTTCGAAAACTCGCTGGAGATCGTCGAGGAATGCGGCCTGACGCATCTTCATGTCTTCCCGTTTTCGCCGCGCGAAGGCACGCCCGCCGCGCGCATGCCGCAGCTCCGCCGCGACGTCGTCAAGCAACGCGCGGCACGCCTGCGCACCGCCGGCGAGGCCGCCTATCGCCGCCATCTTGCCTCGCTCGCCGGAACGCATCAGTCGATCCTGGTCGAGCGTGACGGCCTTGGCCGCACCGAGGGGTTTACGCTGGCAGTGTTGTCGGCGGGCGCGCCTGGCGACATCGTCGAGGCTGATATCGCCGGCCATGACGGTATCAGACTGATCGCCGCGCCGCTTGCCGCCCGCGGCGTCTGAGAGCGCAAGACATGGCTGGTTTTTTCAAGAAGATATTTTCGTTCGGCAAGAAGGAAGTGGTCGAGGAGCGGCCCGACGAGACCGCACCGCTGCCGCCGATCAAATGGGACGAACTGGAGGCGCTGAAGCCGGCCGCCGAGCAGACCGTTCCGGAGTTTTTGAAACGCGAAGAGCCTCGCCCCGAAGCCGTACCGCCGGTCGAGGCGGAAGCACCCGCGCCGCAGCCGGCGCCTGTTGAAGAGGCCGAGCCCGAACCTGCGCCGACCCTTCTGGTCGAGCCGGACACCCAGCCAGAACCCGCTCCGGTCGAGGAGCCAGAGGCGCCTGCTGAACAGGCTGCGTCAGACGCCGCTCCCGTCGTTCCCGAGCCAGCCCCAGAGCCAGAGCCGAAGGAAATTCCTGAGCCAGAGCCGACGCAGCCAGAAATCGTCCAGACTGAGCCTCCGCCATCCGAACGTGGCGCTGCCCCTCATCCGCCTGCAGGCACGTTCTCCCCGTATAGTGACGGGGAGAAGGGTGCTGATCGTCACGCCGAGCCTCGTTTTGAAAGCGGCAAAGAAAAAGCTCCGGCGCTGACGCCCCCCTCTCCCCGTCCCTTACGGGGGTCCGAAGGACGGGTGAGACAAGCGGCGCGCCCCGGAACGGGTGAGGGTGAGGGGCAGCGCCAACCTGCGCAAGACGCGGCACCCACTGCCGAAATCACGCCACCAGCACCCGAAGCGCCGCCGCCGGCCGAAATCCCGCCGCCGATCCGCCAGCCAGCGCCCGTCGAGACGAAGCCGCCGCTCGCCGAGATCGCGCCCGAGCCGGAGGCCGTCCCGCAACCATCGCCGGAGCCAAAGCCCGCCCCCGGCAAAGTCACCGTAACCAAGAAGGTCGAGCAGAAAGCCGAGCCGCAGAAGGCGCCCGAACCGACGCCGAGGCGCTCCTGGTTCCAGCGCATGCGAGACGGGCTTGCGCGCTCCTCCCGGGAGTTGTCGGGCAACATCGCCGGCGTCTTCACCAAGCGGAAACTCGACGAGGACACGCTGCAGGACCTGGAGGACGTGCTGATCCGCGCCGATCTCGGCATGGAGACGGCTTTGCGCGTAACCGATGCACTCTCCGCCAGCCGCTACGGCAAGGACGTCTCCGATACCGAAGTCCGCGCCATCATGGCGGCCGAGGTGGAGAAGGTGCTGTCCCATGTCGCCATGCCGCTGGAACTCGACCTCAGCCATAAGCCGCATGTCATCCTGGTGGTCGGCGTCAACGGCACCGGGAAAACAACGACTATCGGCAAGCTCGCCGCAAAGCTCACCGATGGCGGCCTCTCGGTGATGCTCGCCGCCGGCGATACTTTCCGCGCAGCCGCCATCGAGCAGCTGAAGATCTGGGGCGAGCGCACCAACTCGCCAGTCATTGCCTCGAAGCTCGGCGCCGACGCCGCTGGCCTCGCCTATGACGCATTCGAGCGGGCGAAGGAGGCCGGCTCGGACGTGCTGATCATCGACACCGCCGGGCGGCTGCAGAACAAGACCGAACTGATGGCGGAACTGGAAAAGATCGTCCGCGTACTGGGCAAGCTCGATCCGGAAGCGCCGCACACGGTGCTGCAGACGGTCGATGCCACCACCGGCCAGAACGCGCTCAACCAGGTCGAGATCTTCCGCAATGTCGCCGGCGTCAACGGCCTGGTGATGACCAAGCTGGACGGCACGGCGCGCGGCGGTATTCTGGTGGCGATCGCGGCGAAGCATAAATTGCCGGTCTATTTCATCGGCGTCGGCGAACAGGTCGACGACCTCGAACCCTTTTCCGCAAGCGAATTCGCCAGGGCGATCGCTGGCGTGGCTTGACGAGCATGATCCCAATAAGGTGCAGGCTTTTTGGATTGAATCATGCGTAAGAAGGACCTTATGAGCCCACCCATTCTCGAACGCGACCCATCCGACCCGCAAAAGCAGAAGAAGGAAGCCGTCAATCCGCTGCTCAAGCTGGTACTGGAGCTTGGCCCGCTGATGGTATTCTTCTTCGCCAATGCGCGCGGCGCATGGCTGGTGCAGAAATTCCCGGCGCTGGGCGAGTTCGGCGGACCGATCTTCGTCGCCACCGGCCTGTTCATGGCCGCGACCGCGGTCGCGCTGATCGCTTCCTGGCTGCTGACCCGTACCTTGCCGATCATGCCGATGGTGTCGGGCGTCGTCGTCTTCATCTTCGGTGCGCTGACGCTCTACCTGCAGGACGATATCTTCATCAAGATGAAGCCGACCATCGTCAACACGCTGTTCGGCGGCGTGCTGCTCGGCGGCCTGTTCTTCGGCAAATCGCTGCTCGGCTATGTCTTCGAATCGGCCTTCAATCTCGACGCCGAGGGTTGGCGCAAGCTCACCTTCCGCTGGGGCCTGTTCTTCCTGTTCCTAGCCCTTGTCAACGAAGCGGTCTGGCGGAATTTTTCCACCGATACATGGGTTACCTTCAAGGTCTGGGGCATCATGCCGATCACGCTTCTGTTCACCTTCAGCCAGATGCCGCTGATCCTGCGCCATTCGCTCGAGGACAAGACCGAGAAAGCGGGAAAGGCCGGCAAGTAGCAACTCCAGGAAAAGGTCTGTGCAGCGGTTTCCCCTGGGAATTGCGTCAGAATAGGAGGGGACGTGGATGGAATTCATCATCACGCGCGACGAGCTGAGGACGATCTACAAGACGCCTCGGCCGACCGACGGCTCGATTCGCAAGGAATTGAAGACATTGGACGGCCACTGCCGTTCCTTCATCGGCAAGAGCCCGTTCGTGCTGATCGGCTCGTCCGACGGCGCCGGCAATGCCGATGTGACGCCCAAGGGCGACAGGCCGGGCTTTGTGGCAGTGCTCGACGAGAAGACCATCGCCATCCCCGACCGGCCGGGCAACAACCGGCTCGACACGCTGGAGAACATCCTTCTCAATCCCTCGGTCGGGCTGCTCTTCCTCATTCCCGGCATGAACGAGACGCTGCGTGTCAACGGCGATGCCCGCATCACCGTCGATGCGGCATTGCGCGAGCGGCTGGCGGTCGACGGCAAGGCACCGCAAAGCGTCGTCGTGGTGACGGTCAAGGCTGCCTACATGCATTGTGCCAAGGCCTTCATGCGCTCCGAACTGTGGAAGCCCGAAACCTGGTACGACCGTGCGACGCTGCCGACGCTCGGCCAGATCCTGCGCGACCAGCTGGCGCTTGCCGAAACGGCGGAGGCCACCGACCGCTGGCTTGACGAGGATTACAAGCAGACCATGTGGTAGCGTGCCCGGCAACGAATCGCCGAGCCGGTCCCTTTGCTGAACATTCTCGCCATTTCCGGCAGCCTGCGCGCCGCCTCGACCAATTCGGCCCTGGTCGCGGCCCTCACGCAAAACGCGCCGCCGGACTGTCACATCTCCGTCTATGACGGGCTTGGTCGGCTGCCGATCTTCAACCCCGACGACGAAGGCGAGCGGACGCCGCCGCAAGCAGCGGCGCTGATCGATGCGGTCACCGCCGCTGACGGCGTCATCGTCTCCTGCCCGGAATACGCACACGGCGTGCCAGGCGGCCTGAAGAACGCGCTCGACTGGCTGGTGTCGCGCGATGCCGCCGTCGGCAAGCCAGCCATGCTGGTGCATGCTTCGCCGCGCTCGCTGTTTGCCCGCGCCGCACTGGTCGAGGTCATGCGGACAATGTCTTTCGCGCTCTATGACGAAGCAGCGCTCGAAATCGCGCTGCTCGGCAAGAGGCGGCCGGAGGTTGAGAAAATCCTGGCGGAACCGGAAAACCGGCTGGCGATGCGCGGCGCCGTTTCGGATTTCGCCGAGTTCATCCGCGCTGGCTGAGCGGCGCTCAACCCTTGCCTCTCCGCGTCTCGACGTCGGTTTCGCCGACGAACCAGTCGCGTGCAGCGACCTCCTCGAAGACCACCCAGACATCGTTGTTGGTCAGGCCGGTGACGGCGGTGATAGCCGCTGTCACCTGGGCGGCGATCGCGGCCTTTTTGCCGGCCGGGTCATCGGCAATCACCTCCTTGACCAGGCGGATGTTCACGAACGGCATGGTTCCCTCCCTTGGATATGCTTGGCATCCGCTCAGTAGGTTTTGGCGCCGTTGACCATAAGCCGGACCATGTAGAGCGAGGTCGTGCCGGCGATGTAGAGGCAGTTCAGCTTGTTGCCGCCGAACACGCAATTGGCAACGACTTCCGGTACCTTGACCTTGCCGATCAGCGTCCCGTCTGGATCGTAGCAGTGGATGCCGTCGGCGGCGCTGGTCCAGATGCGGCCGTCCGCATCCAGCCTGAAACCGTCGAACAGGCCGGCGGTGCAGTCGGCAAAGACCTTTCCGCCTGAGACCGTCTTGCCGCCCTGGCCGACATTGAACACCCGGATGTGCGCCGGGTTTTGCGCACCATGCGTACGGCCGGTATCCGCTACATAGAGCTTGCTCTCGTCGAGCGAGAAGGCGAGCCCGTTGGGCCTGACCATGTCGGTGATCACCGCCTCGGTCTCGCCGGTGCCGGGATCGACCCGATAGACATGGCAGGCGCCGATCTCGCTTTCGGCCTTGTCGCCCTCGTAATCGGTATCGATGCCGTAGCTCGGATCGGTGAACCAGATCGAGCCATCGGACTTGACCACCGCGTCATTGGGCGAGTTCAGCCGCTTGCCGCGCCATTTGTCGGTGATGGTGATGACCGAGCCGTCATGCTCGGTCCGGCTGACACGGCGGCCGGAATGCTCGCAAGTAACCAGCCGGCCTTGCCGGTCGACGGTGTTGCCGTTGGAATTGCCCGACGGCTGACGGAACACGCTGACACTGCCGTCGGTCTCGTCGTAACGCAGCATGCGATTGTTCGGGATGTCGGACCATACCACATAGCGCCCGGCTGCAAACCAGGCCGGTCCTTCCGCCCATCGGCAGCCGGTAAACAGCCTGTCGACCTGTGCATTGCCGTTGAACAGCCGCGAAAAGCGCGGATCGAGAACTTCGTAGAATTCGCTGGCCATGGTTCCTCCCGGTAGCAGTCGCTTGGCGAGGCGCGATCAAGCCAGCCCACGCTCGATATAGCAAGATCGATGATGCGTCAGAAGCCTTATGGAAGCGAATGCTGGCGCGGACGGCAGGTCACATCCGGTTAACCGGCTATGCGCCCAGCGCAATGGTGCATTGCAACATCTTATTTTTGCAACGCACCATAACTATGTCATGCTTCGTATCGATCAAGGGAGGAACAACTGGCCGCAAATGCGGCGCAAAAGGAGACTCGCTATGATCATCGACAGCCTCATGAGCCGCGCTCGCGCCAGCATCGCCAAGCGCCGGCATTACAACCGCCTCGTCGCCGAAATCGACAGCTTCACCAGCCGCGACCTCGCCGACATGCGCGCCGATCGCTCAGAAATGCTCTACCAGGTCCACAAGCAGATCTACGGCTGAGTCTTCCGTCGACCTTTGATGAAACGGCGGGCAATCAGCCCGGCACGGCCAGCGCCTTCTCGATCTCCGGCAGCAGCAGCGTCTGCGCCGAGTCCGGCGTCAGCGGCCCGACATGCTTGTAGGCGATCTTGCCATCCTTGCCGATGACGAAGGTCTCCGGCACACCGTAGACACCCCAGTCGATCGCCGTGCGCCCGGCCTGGTCGACGCCGATCGCCTGGAACGGATTGCCGAGATCGCCAAGGAACCGACGGGCGTTTTCCGGCTGGTCCTTGTAGTTCAACGCTGCCATGACGAAGCGTCTGTCCTGCGACAGCGCCAGCAGCACCGGGTGCTCTTCGCGGCACGGCGCGCACCACGACGCGAAGACGTTGACCAGCGTCACCTTGCCGGCGAACTGTTTTGAATCGAGGCCCGGCAAATTGGTGCCCTCGAGCGCCGGCAGGTTGGTCTGCGGCGCCGGCAGGCCGATCAGCGCCGACGGCACTTCCGACACGTCGCGCCCGGACAAGAGCTGCGCCAGGAACAATCCCGCCAGCCCGAGAAAGACCAGCAGCGGCAGCAGCACGATCAGGCGGCGGCGCGCCGGTGTTTCCGTTTCCGTGCTCATGGCTTGACTGCCCTATCGGAGCGCCGGCGCACGCCGGATGCTTCCAGCTCGGCGAGTTCTCGCTTGCGGCCGCGCTGGTCCAGCAGGATCCAGCCGATCAGCCCGCCCAGCACCACGGCCGTGATCGCATAGGCGGCGGTGACATAAAGCGCGTGTACGCTCATGCTTCTCGCTCCGCGGCGCTTTCCAAACGGTCCGTCTCGCCTTGTTCCGACATGTCCTCTCTTAACGCCGCGCCATCGGCTCCGCAATTGTTCGCCGCGCCGCAGGGATGAGCTGAAGCCAACACATCAATCCGTTCCGTGCCGCAGCGCCAGCGCCGCCGCCACCGGCCCGAGCACGGCAAGGAACAGGGTCAGCGCGGCAAGAATGAGGAAGGGCTGCAGGAACGGATCGGGGTCCGCTACCGCGCCATAGCTTGCCGATACGCCGAAGATCAGCACGGGAATGGTCAGCGGCAGCACCAGCACCGAGATCAGCAGCCCGCCCCGCGGCAACGCTACCGCCACCGCAGCACCGGCGGCACCGATGAAGGTAATCGCCGGCGTGCCGACCAGCAGCGTCAGCGCCGTGGCGCCGATGCCGGCCGGCTCCATGTTCATGAACAGGCCGAGCAGGGGCGCGGCGACGACCAGCGGCAGCACGCTTCCCGCCCAATGCGCCAGGCATTTCGTCAGCACGGTCAAGGCCAGCATTTGCCGGTCGTTGCCAAGCACCAGAAGATCGAGAGAGCCGTCTTCCCGATCAGCCTGGAACAGCCGGTCGAGGCCGAGCAGGCAGGCAAGCAAGGCGGCAATCCACAGGATCGCCGGGCCGATGCGGGCCAGCAGCCTCAGGTCGGGACCGACGCCGAACGGGATGGTCGTGATGACGGCGAGAAAGAAAATCACTCCAGTCAGCGCTCCGCCGCCGGCGCGGATGCTCAGGCGGATGTCGCGCAGGAAGAGGGACCACATTATGGTTTGGTCCTGATGCAGGCGTGAAGGCCAAGCAAAGGATGGAGTTCCGTCGCAGGACAGAGGGGGGCGCCGTAGAGCACCAACATCAAACGGCCTCGCCCATCACCAGCCCTTGTGCCCGCTCGATCCCCAGCGGCAAATGCGTCGCCGCGACCACGATCCCCCCACTCTCGAGGTGCTTCTCCATCAATTCGCCGACTCTCTCCTCCGAAACCTTGTCCAGTCCTGCGGTCGGCTCATCAAGCAGCCACAATGGCCGATGGCTGACCAGCAGTTTTGCAATCGCCGCGCGCCGGCGCTGGCCGGTCGAGAGATAGCCGAACGGCAGATGGCCGATGCGGCCCAGGCCGACGGTTTCCAGCGCCTCTTCGACACCCGCAGAGCCCGCGCCCGAAAAATCGCGCCAAAAGCACAGATTCTCCTTGACGCTCAGCGCCGTCTTCATCGCGTTGAGGTGGCCGAGATAGTGACAGGCCGAGGCGACCGACGGGAAGTCTTCGCCACCACCTTCGAACCGCACACGGCCTGCCGCCACCGGCAACAGACCGGCGACGATCCTGAGCAGCGTCGATTTGCCGGCGCCGTTCGCCCCGGTGACGACCAGCGCCTGGCCATCCCCCAGCGCGAATTCGATGCCGGAAAATACCGTCTCGCCGCCGCGTTCGCCGCCCAGATTTTCGGCGATCAGCCGCATCCGTTCCCCTTCGCCGAAAAGTTCAAGTGCGGCTTCGGTGCGCCGCAGCAAAAATGGCGATTCCGTGTCTAGAACTATTCCAGAAAATTCTCTATATCCGCATCATCCGTGCCAGCGGTCGGCACGGGAACCGAATTTGCGCCGAACCAGCGCGCGTGCCGCCTTGAACGGCCCGGACGCTTGGGAACGGACAGCGGAAATGGCCGTACCCGCACCTTTGCGCGTGATTTGCATGCCCACTGGCGTCCGTTCCCTCCCGGCAACCGACAGTTAGGGATCGCACGTGTCCAAATCACTCGACAGCTTCAATTGCCGCCGCACGCTGACCGCCAGCGGCACCGAGTACATCTACTATGACCTTGTCGAGGCCGAAAAGAACGGCCTCACAGGCATTGCCCAATTGCCCTATTCGATGAAGGTGCTGCTGGAGAACCTGTTGCGCAACGAGGACGGCCGTTCCGTTACCAAGGAGAGCATCCAGGCGGTCGCCGGCTGGCTGACCGACCGGGGCACTGCCGGCGTCGAGATCGCCTATCGCCCGGCCCGCGTTCTGATGCAGGATTTCACCGGCGTTCCGGCTGTGGTCGACCTTGCCGCCATGCGCGACGCCATGGCCTCGCTCGGCGGCGACCCGCAAAAGATCAATCCGCTGGTGCCGGTCGATCTGGTCATCGACCATTCGGTCATCGTCGATGAATTCGGTACGCCGCTGGCTTTCGCCCGCAATGTCGAGCTTGAATATGAGCGCAACGAGGAACGCTACAAATTCCTGAAATGGGGCCAGCAGGCGTTCCGCAATTTCCGCGTGGTGCCGCCCGGCACCGGCATCTGCCATCAGGTCAATCTCGAGTACCTCGGCCAGGTGGTGTGGACCAACAGCGAAGACGGCGAGACCACCGCCTATCCCGACACCTGCGTCGGCACCGATTCGCACACCACCATGATCAACGGTCTTGGCGTGCTCGGCTGGGGCGTCGGCGGCATCGAGGCGGAGGCCGCGATGCTCGGCCAGCCGGTTTCCATGCTGCTGCCGGAAGTCATCGGCTTTCGCCTCACGGGCAGGCTGAGGGAAGGCGTCACCGCCACCGACCTGGTGCTCACAGTCACCCAGATGCTGCGCAAGAAGGGCGTCGTCGGCAAGTTCGTCGAATTCTTCGGTCCGGGCCTGTCCAACATGACGCTGGCCGATCGCGCCACCATTGGCAACATGGCGCCGGAATATGGTGCAACCTGCGGCTTCTTCCCGGTCGACAGCGAAACCCTCCGCTATCTCACCATGTCCGGTCGCGACGAAGGCCGCATCGCCCTGGTCGAGGCTTATTCGAAGGCGCAAGGCTTGTGGCGCGATGCCGGCTCGGCCGATCCGGTCTTCACCGACCTGCTGGAGCTCGATCTCGGCAGCGTCGTCCCGTCGATGGCCGGCCCCAAGCGGCCGGAAGGCCGGGTCGCACTTGAAGACATTCCGGCTGGCTTCGCCAAGGCGATGGAGACCGAATACAAGAAGGCCGCCGAAATCGACAAGCGCTATGCCGTCGAGGGGACGGACTACGATCTTGGCCATGGCGATGTCGTCATCGCCGCCATCACCTCCTGCACCAACACCTCGAACCCGAGCGTGCTGATCGGCGCCGGGCTGTTGGCGCGCAACGCCAACCGGCTCGGCCTCAAGCAGAAGCCGTGGGTCAAGACCTCATTGGCGCCGGGCAGCCAGGTCGTGGCCGAATATCTCGAGAAATCCGGCCTGCAGAAGGAGCTCGACCAGATCGGCTTCAACCTGGTCGGCTTCGGCTGCACCACCTGCATCGGCAATTCCGGCCCGCTGCCGGCGCCGATCTCTAAGACCATCAATGATAAGGGCTTGATCGCTGCGGCAGTCTTGTCCGGCAACCGCAATTTCGAAGGCCGCGTCTCGCCCGACGTGCAGGCGAACTATCTCGCCTCGCCGCCACTGGTCGTCGCCCACGCGCTGGCTGGGACCGTGACCAAGGATCTGACCACCGAGCCGCTCGGCGAGGATCGCAACGGCAATCCGGTCTATCTCAAGGATATCTGGCCGAGTTCGGTCGAGATCCAGGAATTCATCGAGAAGAACGTCACACGCGAATTGTTCGCCCGCAAATATGCCGACGTCTTCAAGGGCGACGAGTACTGGCAGAACGTCAAGGCGCCGGAAGGCCAGACCTATGCCTGGGACGACAATTCCACCTATGTGCAGAACCCGCCCTATTTCGCCGGCATGACGTCAGGCTTCGGCAAGATCGGCGATATCAAGGGCGCGCGTGTGCTCGGTCTGTTCGGCGACAAGATCACCACCGACCACATTTCGCCGGCCGGTTCGATCAAGGCGGCCTCCCCGGCCGGCAAGTACCTCACCGACCACGGCGTCGGCGTCGCCGATTTCAACCAGTACGGCACGCGCCGCGGCAATCATGAGGTAATGATGCGCGGCACCTTCGCCAACATCCGCATCCGCAACCACATGCTGGGCGAGAACGGCCGCGAGGGCGGCTACACCATCCATTACCCGTCGAAAGAAGAGGAATCGATCTACGACGCCGCCATGCGCTACAAGAAGGAAGGCGTGCCGCTGGTCATCTTCGCCGGCGTCGAATATGGCAACGGCTCGTCGCGCGACTGGGCGGCCAAGGGCACCAATTTGCTGGGCGTTCGCGCCGTCATCGCCCAGTCCTTCGAGCGCATCCACCGCTCCAATCTTGTCGGTATGGGCGTCATCCCCTTCGTCTTCGAGGAAGGCACCTCATGGGCCTCGCTCAACCTCAAGGGCGACGAACTGGTTGAGATCGACGGACTGGGCAACATCAAGCCGCGGCAGAAGATGACCGCCAGAATCACCTACGGCGACGGCAGCGTCAAAGAGGTTCCGATCATCTGCCGCATCGATACGCTGGACGAGCTCGACTACTTCAAGAATGGCGGCATCCTGCAATACGTGCTGCGCGATCTGGCAGCATAGAGAGAGGAGTAGGGCAGTAAGGGAGTAGGGAACGCTTCCCCTATTCCCCTATTCCCGGCTTTCCAAACCGCGCTGTCGCCGCCAGCAGCACACCGAGCATCAGCCCGTTGAGGATGTGCCACAGGAAGTGCGTGCCGAGCGGGAAGCTGCCGCAGACCAGCGGATCGATCATCCGGCAGACGACCGATACGACGAAGATCGCCGAGCCCGCCAGATTGTACCAGCCGGCACGGTTGCCGCTCGCCGCCACCAAGGCGCCGAAGAAGGCGAGCGCCAGGAAGGGCGGCAGATAGCCGGTCGTGCCGTTCGACGCCTCGCGCAGCCAGTCCGGCACGGCAAAGGTCACCAGCCCGGCGACGGCATAGAAGGCGACGAAGATGGCGATCGCCTTGCCCCATTTCATGCCGAGAAAACGCCGCAGGTTGAACAGCGTGTAGGCCAGCGTGAACCCGGCGATTGGCAGCACGTCGGCCCAGACCGTGCCACGGTTGGCAAAGGTGTGGAACAGCGACGAGCCGACGCCAATCGCCACCACCCACCAGGCCAGCACTTCGGCGAAGATGCCGGTGCCGCGCCTGCGCACCTGCCAGACACCCCACAGCCCGGCGGCAAAAAAAGCCAGATTGCTCAGCGCATTGAGCGGTTCGGCCCAGAGTTCCGGCCCGGTCCGCTCGCAGTACAGGTCGACCGGCGCCAGGAGAGATTGCCACATGCTGATTGCCGCCCGAATCGCTTCCATCGTGTAGTGCAAGTCCACCTATTGCGCCCTTGCCAGCGGTTGCAACGGCAAAATTTCACCGCAACGTGACTTCCCGTTGACTGACGCTTCTGCCACATATTTCGACAACCAGAACAAAGCCGGCGTCACCGGCGGGATCGGAACGGCCATGCCATCTCGAAGACCATTGCGGCTTGCGGCCCTTGCGCTGGCCCTCTCGGCGTTTGCCGGCGGGGCCCTTGCCGAGCCAACCGACAAGCCATTAGGCGTCGTCGAGCTCTTCACCAGCCAGGGATGCAACTCCTGTCCGCCGGCCGACGAATTCTTCGCCGAGCTCGCCGCCAAGGAGGACATCGTCGCGCTCGCCTATCATGTCGATTATTGGGATTACCTCGGCTGGCAGGACACGCTGAGCCGCAAGGAAAATACCGAGCGGCAATATGAGTATATGCGCGCCTTCGGCAGCCGTTCCGTCTACACCCCGCAAGCCGTCATAAACGGCCGCAGCCATGTCAACGGCGCCAGCCGCAAGGAAGTCGACGGCGCGCTGGCCCGCATGGAGAGGGTCGGCGAAGGCATGCGCGTCGGCATCAAAGTCAGCCGGACCAGCGATCGCGTCATGATCGATGCCGGCGACGCCGTGACCGGCCCCGCCGACGCGCATGTCGTCATCGTCTATTTCAACCCGCCACAGACGATAAAGATCGGCAAGGGCGAAAACAGCGGCCGCAGCATGACCTACTGGAACGCCGTCACCAGCATCCAGACCGCCGGCATGTGGCACGGCAAGGCGCAGCGCTACGAACTGCCGATGAGCGAGATCGCCAAGAAGGGCGGCTGCGCCGTGCTGCTGCAGTCAGTTGGCAAGGACGGCATGCCCGGTCCGATCCTGGGTGCAGCCTTTATCCGCAAGCCTTAAATAGAGCGCTCCCCTTCTTCCCTGTGGGAGAAGAGGATAACCGCGCTCAAGCCTCCGACGACAGCCTGTCTGGAGGGATCGCACCGCCACGGCTCCGGCCAATAAAAAACCGGCGTCAGCTTGCTTCTGACGCCGGTCATTTAGGTTTTGGGATCGTCGCACCCGATCTTTCCAAGGAAAAACCGAGGTTGGTTCGATCCGACGCAGACCCGTGGGCGGGGGGCTTGGGGTTTACGAGCCGGTGCCGGACCGAACCGTCTCAGGCAACACCGGTAAATTCGTCGGACATTGGGGCATGAGCACGGATAAAAAAAGGCAGGATTGTGGCGAAGCATCACCAATTCCAACAGGCGTTTCGCAAACGTGACTGGACGCTGCAGAAACCGCACGACGCTGCCCTTGCTCGGCCGGGCCTTGCAATTCGGCAACGAAAGCGCCAACTTTGGTCGGCGTACGATTCATTGCGAGGATCCAGGCATGACTGATCGCAGCAGCGGGATGGAGGATGGGGACGCATCCGCAATACTGATCCCGCTGCATGAGGCAAGACGCGAACGCCTCGACCAGCCGGTGCAGTTCGACCGGCGCGAACTGGACCAGATCCTCAGACTCTACGGCCGTATGGTTGCCGCCAATGAGTGGCGCGACTATGCCATCGACCATCTCGCCGACCGCGCCGTTTTTTCTGTCTTCCGCCGCACCAGCGAAGTGCCGCTTTTCCAGATCGTCAAGGATCCGAAGCTGGCGCGCCGGCAAGGCGCGTTCGCCGTCATCGCCGCCGGCGGGCGCATCCTCAAGCGCGGCCAGGAGCTCGGCCGGGTGCTTGGCGTGTTCGACCGAACGCTGAAGCTGGTCGAAGCGTAACCTCTTATTTTTGTTCGCGGAACTTCCGCTCGGGCAGTGACTGCGGATCGGGCGGGATCGACGCCCCGCCATTGATCGGCAACTGCATGAACACCGTGTCGAGCCAGCGTCCGTGCTTATACCCTGAGCCTTCCAGGCGGCCGGAATGACGAAAGCCGAGCTTCTCGTGCAACCGTACCGAGGCGCTATCGGGCCGGCCGTCGCCGATCACCGCGATAATCTGGCGAAAACCTGCCGCCTTGGCCGCTTCGATCAGCCCTTGCATCAAGAGCAGCCCGACGCCTTGCCCTTTGGCCTCGGGCGCGACATAGACGGAATCCTCAACGACGAAGCGGTAGGCCGGGCGCGGCCGGAACGCCCCGGCATAGGCATAGCCGAGCACGCTGCCGGCCTTTTCCGCAACCAGATAAGGAAAGCCGCCCGCCATCAGGTTGTCGAAGCGCGCGCCCATCTCGGTGCGGCTTGGTGGCTCGAGTTCATAGCTGGCAGTGCCATTCGTCACCGCGTCGGCATAGATTTCCGTGATCCGGTCGAGATCGGCCGACGTCGCGGCCCGCAAGGTGATGCTGCTCATAATTTAGGCACGTCGTTCATCTGCCCCATATCACAGCAAAAGCCGGCACAAAAGAAAAGGGCGGCCATTGGGCCGCCCTTTCCACACTCCTGGTCCAGGAAAACCGTATTTAGCGACGGTCGCCCATGAACTGCAGCAGGAACATGAACAGGTTGACGAAATCGAGATAGAGCCTCAATGCGCCCATGATCGCCTTGCGGCCGGCGACATCAGTCTCGTCACCCTCGAAATACATCTCCTTGATGTTCTGCGTGTCGTAGGCGGTGAGGCCTGCGAAGATCAGCACGCCGATCGCCGAAACGGCAAAGGAAAGCGCCGACGACTGCAGGAAGATGTTGATCACCATCGCGATGATCAGGCCGACCAGGCCCATGACCAGGAACGACCCGAACGCCGAGAGATCGCGCTTGGTCGTGTAGCCGTAGAGGGACAGCCCGCCAAAGGCGGCGGCGGTGGCGAAGAAGGTCTGCGAGATACTGGCGGTGGTGTAGACCAGGAAGATCGACGACAGCGACAGGCCGACGAGGCCGGCATAGACCCAGAACGTCGTCTGTGCGGCCGAAACGCTCATCGACTGGACGCGGAACGACAGGAACATCACCGCTGCCAGCGGGGCAAAGATCACCAGCCATTTCAGCGGCGAGCCGAAGATCGCGTAGCCGAACGAGGTCAGCATCTCGCCGCTTGGCAACGTCGCGACCGCCGAGGCGGGATCGCTGGTCGTGGCCAGCATGATTGTGCCGACCGCGGCAAGGCCGGTGATGAGGAGGCCAAGCCCCATCAGATTGTAGACCTTGATCATGTAGGCCCGCAGGCCCTGGTCGATGGCAGCATCGACGCCGGCGCCGGGCACGGCGCGCGTCTGATAATTGCGAACGGGATCAGCCATGGAAATCCTCATATTGCTTCTGCCCCGTCCGGTGTCAGGTCCATTTGAACCCAGGCGCCGCTGGCGGGGCTCCAGCATGCCTGCGCCGAAATATGATGGTTCTTGGTGTAAAGGACAAGACCGTAACCAAACGTAATGCTCCGTGAAGTGCCAGAGATCCGGTTTTATTGGCCTTCCCGCCCGAAACATTAACGAGATTTAATCAAAACCGGCTCTGGCTCAAAGATTCCGCAGCACCGGCGCCGCCTTGTGGCCCAGCACCCGCCACGTGCCGGCAAGGCCGATGCCGACGGTGACCACCAGTGAAAAGCCGATGGTCGCCACCGCCACCTCGGGCATGAAGTGCGATGGCAGCGTCATGATGCGCGCGACGACGAACCATGCCGCTACACCGCCCGCCGCCAGTGCGAAGATCGCGGTGGCAAGGCCGATCAGCATGTATTCCAGCGAAAAAGCGGCGATCAGCGTTTTCCTGGTCGCACCCAGGGTCTTCAGCACCACCGCGTCGTGGATGCGAGCCCGGTTGCCGGCGGCGAGCGCGCCGGCCAGCACCAGCACCGAGGCGATCAACGCCACGCCCGCTGCCGCCCTGATTGCTGTGCCGAGCTGCGCCACCAGCCGGTTGACGATTTCGAGCGCGTCCTTGACCCTGACCGTCGTGACCGCGGGAAAGGCACGCGTGACGGCGTTGAGAAGGTGCGCGTCGTCGGCTGCCGACGCATTCGTCTCGGTCAGCGTAGCCAACCAGCCGTGCGGCGCCCCGGCGAATGTGTTGGGCGAGAACACCATGACGAAATTGATGCCCATGGTTTCCCATTCGACCTGGCGGAAATTGGCGATCTTGGCCGTGATGTTGCGGCCGAGCACGTTGACGGTGATGGTGTCGCCGAGCTTCAGCCCAATCTCGTTGCCTTCCTCGGCGGAAAACGAGACCAGCGGCTCGCCGGCATAGTTCTCCGGCCACCAGCTGCCCTCGGTCAGCGTCGCATTCTCCGGCAGCTTTGCGTCATAGGTCAGGCCGCGATCGCCGCGCAGCACCCAGGCGCCCTCGGCCGGAACCTTGACCTTGTCGACAGCGACGCCGTTGAGCGCCATCACCCGGCCGCGCAGCATCGGCACCTTGATCAGCCTGCCCTGCGGCGCCTCTTTGCCGACCAGCGCAGAGAAAGCATCGACGTCGCCGCTCTGGATATCGACGAAGAAGAAGTTCGGCGCCCGTTCCGGCAGGCTGCCCGAGATCTGCCGCCTGAGATTGCCGTCGATCAGCGCCAGCGTCACCAGCAACGTCAGCCCGAGGCCAAGTGACAGAACCACCGATGGCGTCAAGGCGCCTGGCCGATGGATGTTGCCGATGGCGAGCCTGAGCGCGGTCGAACGCACGCGCGGGCTTTTCTTCGCCGCCCACTGCACCAGCGAGCCGACGACGCGCAGCACCAGGAACGACAACACCGTGGCCCCAATGAAGATCGAGGCAATACGGCGGTCGCCGGAAAACAGGATCACCAGTACCGCCAGGAGCAGGGCGATGCCCAATGCCGCGGCGATGTAGAGCGGGTGGGGAAAACCGCGGCCCTCGAAACCCATTTCGCGAAACAGCGCCGTTGCCGGCACGTCGCGGGCGCGGCCGAGCGGAAGCAAGGCGAAAGCCAGCGTCACCAGCAGCCCGAACAGCGCTGCCATGCCGAGGGCGCCGGGATAGAACCCACCTTCCGCCGGCACAGGAATAACCGATTGGAGTGCGGCGCTGGCCGCGAACGGCATCAATGCGCCGAGCACCAGGCCCAGCGTAATGCCGAGGGCGGCGATCATCAGGATCTGCACCAGATAGACGGCAAAGACGAACCCGCCCGAAGCCCCTAGGCTCTTGAAGGTGGCGATGACGCCGCGCTTGCCGTCGAGATAGGCACGCACGGCATTGGCCACGCCGACGCCGCCGACCACCAGCGCCGTCAGCCCAACCAGCGTCAGGAATTGCGAGAACCGCTCGATGTTCGAGGACAACGCCGGCGCCGCGTTGCTGCGCGTGCGGATCGACCAGCCGGCCTGCGGGAACTCTTTTGCCGCCTGCTCCTGGATCGCCTTGATCTGTGCGTCGCCGGTGCCGCCGGGCAGCCGGACCCTATAGGCGTTCTCGACCAGGCTGCCCGGCTGGATCAGGCCGGAAGCGGCAAGCCCGTCGGTCGACACCATCAGCCGCGGCGCAAAGCCGAAGCCATCCGACACCGCATCCGGCTCGTTGACCAGCCTTGCACGCAGCTCGAATGTCGCGCTGCCGAGCTTCAGCCGGTCGCCGATGCCAAGATGTAGCCGCTCGAACAAGAGAGCCGGGGCGGCGGCGCCGAAGACGCCGGATTTTTCGCCGAACAGATCCTCTCGCGACAGCACCGGCTCAGTCTCCAGCGCGCCATAGAGCGGATAGGCGCCGTCGACCGCCTTGGCCTCGACCAGCGCCTGGTCGGAGCCGTCCTCGAGCCTGGCCATCGAGCGCAGGTTGGCACTGTGCGAAACCGCGCCAAGCCGGTCGACGAAGCTGCGTTCGGCTCTGGTAAGATCGCGCTGGTTGAGCTGGAAGCGGAGATCGCCGCCGAGCAGCGTCTGGCCCTGGTCGGCAACACCGGCGGAAATCGCTTGCGCCACCGAATTGACGCCGCCGATTGCCGCGACGCCGAGCGCGATGCAGGCAAGGAAGATCAGGAAGCCGGACAGCCCGCCACGCATTTCGCGCAGCGAAAACCGAAAGGCGAGCCTCAGTGTTTGCGACAGCGGCATCAGGCGGTCACCTTGCCGGCCCTGGTGGCCGGCTCAGGCGCGTCCTCGATCAGCCCCGACCGCATCGACACCTGGCGCGAGCAGCGCGCCGCGAGTACCGGGTCATGTGTGACCAGCACCAGCGTCATGCCGCGGTAGCCGGGCGTTGGCAAAAACAACTCGGGGCACAGCCCGCCCCCCCCCCAGGCGCCGATTCACGTCGGCGCGGAGAGGCACAGAGAACGCCACCCCCCGCCCCCCGCCCCCGCCGGCAC
>NZ_JAMYSP010000041.1:0-54763 GCF_040322015.1 Mesorhizobium sp. M0208
CTTGCGCGACAGGCAGGACGGGCACTGCCGGCATTCCGGCGTATAGAGCGGGATGACATGGTCGCCCTTCCTGACCGAGGTGACGCCCTTGCCGATATCGACGACGATGCCGGCGCCCTCATGGCCGAGGATCGCCGGAAACAGGCCTTCGGGGTCGGCGCCCGACAGCGTGAACTCGTCGGTGTGGCAGATGCCGGTTGCCTTGATCTCGACCAGCACCTCGCCATCGCGAGGACCCTCGAGGTCGACCTCCATGATCTCCAGCGGCTTTCCGGCGGCGACGGCGACAGCGGCGCGCGTTTTCATCAGGCAATCCTCCCAAGACGGTCTGCAATCCAAGCTAGATTTAACTTACCATTCAGCTCCGCGCTATGCACGAAGCGACGTTCCGACCCCGGATTTTCGTCAGCGCTCACCGATCTACATCCGGGATAGGCTCCGACTTTGCCTTGACCGCCCTTCTGAAGCCCATAAAACGGGAAGCCCGTTAAAAAAGGGCAGCCGAGGGACGAGGCCTGCATGTTCACAAAGATCCTGGTCGCCAACCGTGGCGAGATCGCCTGCCGCGTGATCAAGACGGCGCGCAAGATGGGCATCGTCACCGTCGCGGTCTATTCCGATGCCGACCGCGACGCCGTGCATGTCGAAATGGCCGACGAGGCGGTGCATATCGGGCCTTCGCCGGCCGCGCAAAGTTATCTGGTCCCGGAAAAGATCATCGCCGCCTGCAAGGCCACAGGAGCAGAGGCCGTGCATCCCGGCTACGGTTTCCTGTCCGAGCGGGCATCCTTCTGCGAAGCGTTGGAGCAGGAAGGCATCGTCTTTATTGGCCCGAAGCCCAAGGCCATCAAGGCGATGGGCGACAAGATCGAATCGAAGAAGTTCGCCAATACGGCCAAGGTGTCGACGGTGCCCGGCTGGCTCGGCGTCGTCGAGAACGCCGCCCATGCCGAAAGAATAGCCGGCGAAATCAGCTATCCCGTGATGATCAAGGCTTCGGCCGGCGGCGGTGGCAAGGGCATGCGCATCGCCTGGAGCAAGGCAGAGGTGCGCGACGGCTTCGACCGGGCGCGGTCGGAGGCCAAAAGCTCGTTCGGCGATGACCGCGTCTTCATCGAAAAGTTCATCGTCGATCCGCGCCATATCGAAATCCAGGTGCTCGCCGACGCGCATGGCAACACGCTCTATCTCGGCGAGCGCGAATGCTCGATTCAGCGCCGCAACCAGAAGGTCGTGGAGGAGGCGCCGTCGCCGTTCCTCGACGCCAAGACCCGCAAAGCCATGGGCGAGCAGTCGGTGGCGCTGGCCAAGGCCGTCGACTACCAGAGCGCCGGCACGGTCGAGTTCATCGTCGACAGCGACAAGAACTTCTATTTTCTGGAAATGAACACGCGGCTGCAGGTCGAGCATCCGGTGACGGAGCTCATCACCGGCATCGACCTGGTCGAGCAGATGATCCGCGTGGCGGCAGGCGAAAAGCTCGCCATCAAGCAGAGCGACGTCAAGCTGAACGGCTGGGCGGTGGAAAGCCGCCTCTATGCCGAAGATCCGTATCGCAACTTTCTGCCGTCGATCGGCAGGCTGACGAAATACCGGCCGCCGAAAGAGGGAAAATTCGGCGAAATCGTCATCCGCAACGATACCGGCGTTACCGAGGGCTCGGAAATCTCGATGTTCTACGACCCGATGGTCGCCAAGTTGTGCACCTGGGCGCCGACGCGGCTGGCGGCGATTGATGCGATGTCGGAAGCGCTGGACAGTTTCGTCGTCGACGGCATCGAGCACAACATACCGTTCCTGGCGGCGCTGATGCAGCATCCGCGCTGGCGGGAAGGGCGGCTATCGACGGCGTTCATCGCCGAGGAGTATCCCGACGGCTTCGCGCCCATTGTGCCGAACAGCGAAGAAAACGCGGTGCTGGCCGCGATCGCAACCGCGGTCGAACTGCTGCGCCGCGACCGGCTCGACCGGCTGGGCGGGCGGCTGGCGCCGCATTCGGGCGCCTTGAAACGCGACTGGGTGGTGAAGATCGGCCGGGATTATCTTTCGGTTGCCATCGTCGAAGGGATGATTTCCATTCCGATGGAGCTCGACCTCACAATCGACGGTGGCAAGGCACTGACCGTGGCATCCGACTGGCGGCCGGGCGATCTCATCTGGCGCGGCACGGTCGGCGGCCGCAAGGTCGCGGCGCAGGTCAGGCCGGTGCTGAACGGGTTCCGCATCGCCTGGAAAGGCATCTCGGTGACAGCCCGCGCCATGCTGCCGCGCACTGCCGAGCTCGAAAGGCTGATGCCGGAAAAAGTGGCGCCGGATACCTCGAAGATGCTGCTTTGCCCGATGCCCGGCCTCGTCGTGTCGATCGCCGTTGCCGAGGGGCAGGAGGTCAAGGCCGGCGAGACGCTTGCCGTGGTCGAAGCGATGAAGATGGAGAACGTGCTGCGCGCCGAGCGCGACCTCATCGTCTCGAAGCTCAACGCCAAGCCCGGCGACAGCCTTGCCGTCGATGCGGTGATCATGGAATTCGCGTGAGGCTGTAATCTGCTTGAGGTTGGTGGGACAAAGGGGAGCGAAGGAACGCGATCCTGCAATTGGTTGAGCACGCTCGCTTGAGGAGGGACAAGGCGAGGGGCGTGCGGAATTCGCTTTTTTTGCCCTCACAACGTATTTTGTTCTTGCTTTGTGCCGGCAGCTATGCTACTAATTTGGATATGGTGCTAAATGGCCCCAACGACCCGCCCGCTGTGGCGGGTTTTGTGTTTCCGGCCTGAGGTTGGCGGGACTGCGCCCCTCTCTGTCCTGCCGGACATCTCCCCCACGAGGGGGGAGATCGGCAGCTTCGGCGGTTGCTCTAAACGTCCAAAGCTCCAATCGCTTCTGCTGGACTCATGTTATCTGCTGCCGGACAATACATCTTGATCGACTGAGTCCCTGTGAGGCGGCGCGAAAAAACCATGGCGGATGAGAGACTTCCACGCGATCCCTTGCTGCGCGAGGCCTATGCAAAGGCATCGCGGGCAGAGGCGGAGGCGCGTCGGTTCATTCATCTGCGCGTGCATTCGGCCTATTCGCTACTCGAAGGTGCCTTGCAGCTCGGCAAGATCGTCGGCCATGCGGTGCAGGACGAATGCCCGGCAATCGCCGTCACCGACACCAACAACCTGTTCGGTGCGCTGGAATTCGCGCAAAAGGCAGTGAAGGACGGCATACAGCCGATCATCGGCTGCCAGATCGACCTCGCCTTTTCCGGTGAGGCGAACGACAGCCAGCGCGACCGCAGGCGGCAGGGGCCGGAGATGCGGCCGGTGGTCCTGATCGCCGCCACCGAGGCCGGCTACGGCAATCTGGTCAGGCTGGTCAGCCGCGTCTACCTTGAGACACCGCCCGGCGAGGCGGTGCATCTGACGAGCGAGATGCTGCAGAGAAATTCCGACGGTCTGATCTGCCTTACCGGCGGGCCGCGCGGTCCGATCGGCAATGCCTTGAAAGAGGACCGCCGTGAACTCGCCGAGACCCGGCTGCTGGCGCTCAAGGGTCTGTTCGGCGACCGGCTCTATGTCGAACTGGAACGGGTCTCCGGCTACGACCGCGCGATCGAGCAGTCGTCGGTCGATCTCGCCTACCGCCACGATCTGCCGCTGGTTGCCACCAACGAAGCGTTTTTCTTCTCTCGTGAAGACTATGAGGCGCATGACGCCCTGATCGCCATCGCCGAAGGTTCCGTGGTTGCGGCCGATAATCGCCGCCGCCTGTCGCCCGACAATTTCCTGAGAAGCCAGGCCGACATGGCGAGGCTGTTCGCCGACCTGCCGGAAGCGATCGACAACACCGTCGAGATCGCACTGCGCTGCTCCTACTATCCGCAGACACGAAACCCGATCCTGCCGCGCTTTGCCGGCCGCGATGTCGCCGATGCCGATGCGGCGGTCAAGGCGGAGGCGCAGGAGCTTGCCAGGCAGGCGCATGAAGGGCTGGCGGCGCGGCTGGCGGCGCACGGGCCGACGCCCGGCTATACAGTCGAGCAATATCGCGAGAGGCTGGATTTCGAGCTCGGGGTCATCGAGAAGATGAAATATCCCGGCTATTTCCTGATCGTTGCCGACTTCATCAAATGGGCCAAGGCGCAAGGCATTCCGGTCGGCCCGGGCCGCGGATCAGGCGCCGGCTCGCTGGTCGCGTATTCGACGACCATCACCGACATCGATCCGCTGCGTTTTTCGCTGCTGTTCGAGCGCTTCCTCAATCCCGATCGCGTGTCGATGCCCGACTTCGACATCGACTTCTGCCAGGACCGGCGCGAGGAGGTCATCCGCTACGTCCAGCAGAAATACGGCCGCGACCAGGTCGGCCAGATCATCACCTTCGGTACCCTGCAGGCGCGCGCCGTGCTGCGCGACGTCGGCCGCGTGCTGCAGATGCCTTACGGACAGGTCGACAAGCTGAGCAAGATGGTGCCGTCGAACCCGGCCAATCCGGTCAAGCTCGCCGACGCCATCGCCAACGAGCCGCGCTTTGCCGAGGAGGCCGAGCGCGAGCCGATCGTACAGACGCTGCTCGACACGGCGCAGAAGCTGGAAGGTCTGTACCGTCACGCCTCGACTCATGCCGCCGGCATCGTCATCGGCGACCGGCCGCTGTCAGAACTGGTGCCGATGTACCGCGATCCGCGCTCGGACATGCCGGTCACCCAGTTCAACATGAAGTATGTCGAGCAGGCCGGGCTGGTGAAGTTCGACTTCCTTGGCCTGAAGACGCTGACCGTGCTGGACAGGGCGGTCAAGCTGATCCGCCGCCGCGGCATCGAGATCGATCTCGCCCACATTCCGCTCGACGACCCGGAAACCTACGCCATGCTGTCGCGCGGCGAAGTGGTCGGCGTGTTCCAGGTGGAAAGTGCCGGCATGCGCAAGGCGCTGATCGGCATGCGGCCCGACTGTATCGAGGACATCATCGCGCTGGTTGCGCTCTACCGGCCGGGACCGATGGAGAACATCCCGACCTACAACGCCAGAAAGCACGGCGAGGAGGAGATGGCGTCGATCCACCCGAAGATCGACCATCTCGTCAAGGAGACGCAAGGCGTCATCGTCTACCAGGAACAAGTGATGCAGATTGCGCAGGAGCTCTCCGGCTATTCGCTGGGCGAAGCCGATCTGCTGCGCCGCGCCATGGGCAAGAAGATCCGCGCCGAGATGGACAAGCAGCGCGAGCGCTTTGTTTCGGGCGCGGTCGAGCGCGGCGTCGGCAAGCCGCAAGCCGACTTCATCTTCGACCTGCTGGCAAAGTTTGCCGACTACGGTTTCAACAAATCGCATGCCGCCGCCTATGCCGTCGTCTCTTACCAGACCGCCTATCTGAAGGCGCATTACCCCGTCGAATTCCTGGCGGCATCGATGACGCTCGACATGGGCAATACGGACAAGCTCGCCGATTTCCGCCAGGATGCGCTGCGCCTCGGCATCGAAGTGGTGGCGCCGTCGGTGATGACGTCGTTCCGGGATTTCGAGGTCGGCGAGAATCGCATCTTCTATTCGCTGGCCGCGCTCAAGGGCGTCGGCGACGCCGCAGTCGAGCACATCGTCGCCACGCGCGGCGAAAAACCGTTCAAGAGCCTCGCCGATTTCTGCGAAAGGGTCGATCCGAAGATCGTCGGCAAACGCGTCTTCGAGAGCCTGATCATGGCCGGCGCGCTCGACTGCTTCGGTCTCGACCGGGCGGCGATGATGGCCGGCGTCGAGCGGATGATGGGGCTGGCGTCCTTGGCGCAGCAGAATGCCGTCACCGGCCAGCACGACATCTTTGGCGCCTCGCTGGGCGCACAGTCGCAGGCACTCAACTTGCCGGCGACCAACCCCTGGCTCGCCGCCGACCGCCTGCACCGTGAATTCCAGGTGGTCGGGTTCTATCTCTCGGCGCATCCGCTCGACGAATACAAGGCGGCGCTGCAGAAAATGCGGGTGCAGACCTGGGCCGAATTCTCGGCCGCCGTCAAACGCGGTGCGGCCGCCGGCCGGCTCGCCGGGACGGTGACCACCAAGCAGGAACGCAAGACGCGCACCGGCAACAAGATGGGCGTCGTGCAGTTTTCCGACACGTCCGGCCAGTATGAAGCGGTGCTGTTTTCCGAGGGACTGGCGCAATATCGCGACCTGCTCGAGCCCGGCCGCTCGGTGGTCATCACCGTTTCGGCCGAGGACAGGCCGGAAGGCGTCAATCTGCGCATCCAGACCGTGCAGTCGCTGGAGGACGAGGCAAGCCGCGTCCAGAAAGCGCTACGCATCTTCGTGCGCGACGCAGCACCGATCGGCACGCTTGCCGGCCAGCTTGCCGTCAAGGGCGAGGGACAGGTAAGCTTTGTGCTGATAAAGGACGACGGCCAGGGGGAGGTCGAGATCGAATTGCCCAGTCGTTATCGTATCTCGCCTCAGATCGCGTCAGCCATGCGCGCGGTGCCGGGCGTGGTTGAAGTGGAGCTGGTTTAAGATACCGAAACCTTCGGGTTTTGGCGATTGGGGGGCGCCATGGATGAACGCGCAGCCGCTTTCGAACTAACACGGATGGTCAACGGGTACCGCGTCTCGCAGGCGATCTCGGTCGCCGCGACGCTCGGCATCGCCGACCACATCAAGGGCGGCAAGCGCTCGGCAGCAGATCTTGCAAGCCTGACCGACACACATCCGCGCGCGCTCTATCGGTTGCTGCGGGCGCTTGCGGCGGTCGGCATATTTCACGAGGCAGAGGACGGGCAGTTCTCGCTAACGCCGCTTGGCGCCGCCTTGCGCTCCGATGCTGAGTTTTCCGCTGCACCCTGGGCCGCCTTCGTCGGAAGGCCCTATTACCGGCAAGCGTGGAGCGAACTGCTCTACAGCATCCAAACCGGCAAGAACGCATTTCGCCACGCGCATGGCAAGGGCGTCTGGGAATACCGGGCAGAGCATCCAGAGGAGTCCGCTATCTTCGATCGCGCCATGGCAGCGAATTCGCGCGGCGTGGCGGCAGCCATCCTGGCGGCGTATGATTTTTCGTCGTTTCCGGTCATCATGGACGTCGGCGGTGGCCAGGGCGCGCTGCTTGCCGAAGTCCTGGCCGCGACCCCGGGCAGCCGCGGCATCCTTTTCGACCAGCCGCATGTGGTAGCGCCGGCCGCCTCGGTGCTGGCGGCGAAAGGTGTCGCCGATCGCTGTGAGATCGTCGGAGGCGATTTCTTTGCCGAGCTGCCCGTGGCGGCCGACGCGCTGCTGCTCAAATGGATTTTGCATGACTGGGACGACGAGACCAACGTCGCGATCCTGCAAAACTGTCGCCAGGCGATCCGTGCGGGCGGCAAGTTGCTGGTTTTTGAGGCCGTGCTTGAGCCGCCCAATCAGGGGGCGAATGCCAAATTCTCCGACCTCAACATGCTGGTCGCGCCCGATGGCCAGGAGCGGACGGCCGATGAATTCAAGTCGCTGCTGGCAAAGGGTGGCTTCGAGGTGACCGAGATCATCCAGGCAGGGCCACGCATCAGCGTTGTAGAGGCAAGGCCGGTTTGATCGCGGCTGAAGCCATTTGCCGCAACCGCCGGGATCGGTCGGATGGCGCAAGCTTCCGCCTGCGCTGTCCACTGGACGTCTGTCGCAGCGAAGGCTATCGCGATCGTCATGAAGGTAGCTGACAAGAACGGAGCCCAAGATATTTCAGCCTTGGCCCGGCTGCGCGACATGTTGCGCAAGCTGTATCACGGGCGCACAGCGGCGGCGTTCCGGTTTCAGCTTGCGGCTGTTGTCATCGACCTTGCCATCATTGCCTTTTTCATCGCCACGCCGGTGATCCAGAAGTCGTCTTCGTTCCTCTGGCTGGACTACTCCGTGGCAGCACTTGTCGCCGCCGACATGATTGCCCGGCTGCTTGCCTCCAACGACATGCTGCGCCTGATGAAACAGCCGGCGTCGTGGATTGATGCCTTCATCCTGCTGACTCTGCTGATGCCTACGGCGCTGGCCAATCTCGGTTTTTTGCGCATCCTGCGGCTGTGGTCGCTGTCGCGTAGCGGCGCGCTGTGGCGATTTCTCGAGATGCGCGGCTTCAGGCGATGGCGCGAGGCGAGCCGTGCGGTCATCAATTTCCTGACATTCCTCTTTGTCATCACGGGTTTCGTCTACACCTTCTTCTTCCGCACCGTGGGTGGTCTCGAGGGCTATGTCGATGCGCTGTATTTCACGGTCGCCACGGTCACCACGACCGGTTTCGGTGACATCGTCCTGCCCGGTGTGGCCGGCAAGCTCACCGCGATCGCCACCATGATCATTGGCATATCGCTGTTCGTCCGGCTTGCACAGGCGCTCTTCCGTCCCACCAACGTGTTCTTTCCTTGCCCGCAATGCGGGCTGCAGCGGCACGAGCCCGACGCCGTTCATTGCAAGGCCTGTGGGCACGTTCTGAACATACCCGACGACGGCGATTGAAACGCAGGGCTACGCTGCCGCCACTTCCGCAGGTTTGGCGGCTTTTTTCTGCAGATTGAGCAGATTGCCAAGCAGGATCAGCAGGGCGCCGCCGGCGGTGAAGGCGTCGATCTGCTCGTGATAAAGCAGCCATCCGATCATCGCCGACAGCGGTACGCGCAAAAAGTCCATTGGCGAGATGACCGTCGCATCGGCATAGACAAGTGCGCGGGCCATGCAGAAATGCGACGACATGCCGGTAAACGCGATCAGCAGGATCCACGGCCAGAGCTCGAGCGACGGGTTGCGCCATTCGTAAAGCGCCGGGACGAGGCCAAGCACCGACTGGATGATCAGCATCCAGAAGATGATGCGCACGACGCTGTCCGTCCGCGTCAGCGACTTGACGAGAACCACCGAGACGCCGAAGCAGACCGCTGCTCCCAGCACGATAACATGCCCCGGATTGACCGCGCCGACGCCCGGACGCACGATGATCACCACGCCGATCAGCCCCAGCACGATCGCCGCCAGCCTTGGCCGGGAGAGCCTTTCGCCGAGGAAAGCTACCGCCAGCAGCGCAGTCCAGATCGGCGTCGTGAATTCGATCGAGATCAGCACCGCAAGCGGGATCAGCGTCAAGGCATAAAGCCAGGCAGCCTGGCCGGTATAATGGACGACGTTGCGGGCGAGATGGGCCAACGGGCGTCCGGTGCGCATCGCCGGAAAACCGCCTGACATCATGACCATATCACCGAGCGCAACTCGAGCACCTGGAAGACGTTGAGTTCTGCCGTCGTGGCGCGGCCGGCCACCGACATCGCCAGGAACGAGGCGATCGACAGCGCCATCCAGAACGCGGCCTTGGGGATCGAGGGTGCGGGTGCCATGGGCGCTATGTCGCAAGCCGGCGCTTTCATCGCAACCGCTAGCCGGCGCATTCGACTGGGCCAGCCGTGAAGCGTTGCAAACAGTGATGTTGAAGCCGGAACCCGCTGCTGAGGGAAGCGTTGGTCCCTCAGTGTTTGCGTGCTGTGTTTTGGATACCAACGAGGAGCGGTCCGATGAAATCACTTGCACGATTTGTACTTGCCGGGTGCCTGACGGCCGGGGCCGGCGCAGCGCATGCCGACGATCCGGATTTTCTTCGCTCATTCCAGGGGAATTTCGCCGGCAAAGGCACCGTCAAGGTCACCACCGATGCGCCGACGGTGAATGTCTCCTGTCATTTCAATTCCGACGCAACGTCGAGCTCGCTATCGCTCGACGGCAGCTGCCGCGGTCTTATCGTGGTGACGCGCGCCATCAGCGCCGATCTCAAATCGAGCGGGACGAAATACACCGGCACCTATGTCGGATCGCGCACCGGGCCGGCGCAATTGAGCGGCAGCCGCTCCGGCAACGCGATCAATCTCGGCATTCGTTGGGCCAAGGAGGTCAATGGCGACCGCAGGGCGCAAATGACTGTTGAGAAAACCGGCGAGGACGGCATGCGGCTGACCGTTATCGATACCGATCCGAAAACCGGCAAGAGTGTGGTGACCAGCAGGATCGATCTGCGGCGCACCTGACTATCACTCCTCGACCGGTTCGGGCGGATGGGCATCGCGGCCCTTGCCGAAGGTATAGCCGGTTTCCACCGCCCTGCGGCCGAACTTGCCGCGCAGCGTATCGATAGCGCCTTCGGCCATGGCGCGCTTGCGTGACTGGACGTCGACCAGATCGGGCGGGTCCGCCCGGTCATCGTCGGAGAGGTCGCTGACGCCAATGCCGAGCAGCCGGTATTTCGTGCCGTCGGCCTCCTTGCGCAGCAGTTCGAGCCCGGTCTGAAAGATGCGGTCGGCCAGCCGGGTCGGATCGCCGAGCTGGCGATTGCGCGTACGGATCTTGAAATCCTGGGTCTTCAGCTTGAGGACGACGGTGCGTCCGGCAATGCCGGACTTTTTCAGCCGGGCCGAGACTTTTTCCGACAGCGCCCTCAGCACCGAAACCAGGTCGTCGACGGAGGCGATGTCGGTGTCGAAAGTGGTTTCCGCCGAGACGCTTTTCGCGTCCTGGTCGGGAACGACGCGACGGTCGTCCTCGCCGCGCGAGAGCCGGTAGAGCCGGTCACCCATAACGCCGTAGCGGCGCATCAGATCGCCGCGCTCCATGCGCTGCAGCTGGCCGATGGTGCGGATGCCGTCGCGCTCGAGCGTGACGGCAAAGGCCTTGCCGACCCCCCAGATCAGCGTCACCGGCTGCTCGGCCAGGAAGCCGACAGCCTCGGTCTCGCCGATCACCGAAAAGCCGCGCGGCTTGCGGAAGTCCGATGCCACCTTGGCCAGGAACTTGCAGTAGGAAAGGCCAGCTGAAACGGTGATGCCGATCTCCTTTTCCACGCCGAGTGCGAAGCGCGCCAGCACCACCGCAGGCGGCAGGCCATGCAAGCGCTCGGTGCCGGCGAGGTCGAGAAAGGCCTCGTCGATCGAGAGCGGCTCGACCAGCGGCGTCAGCGCCTGCATCATGGCGCGCACCTCGCGGCCGACGCGCACGTATTTTTCCATGTCCGGCGGGAGGACCACCGCTTCGGGACAGGCTTCGAGCGCCTTGAACATCGGCATTGCCGAGCGAACGCCATGGATCCGGGCGATGTAGCAGGCGGTGGATACGACGCCACGCTTGCCGCCGCCGATGATCAATGGCCGGTCCTTCAACGCCGGGTTGTCGCGCTTTTCGACCGCCGCGTAGAACGCGTCGCAGTCGATATGGGCAAGGCGCAACCGGTAGAGCTCCGGATGGCGCGCGAGCCTTGGACTGCCGCAGCGCTCGCAACGGCGTGCCTCGCTGCGCTGAAAATTCAGGCAGTCGCGGCAAAAACCGTGTTCGGGGTTGTTGACAGGAGCCGCCATCGCTGCGAACATAAAGAGAACAAATGCAATGGTACGTCAGGACGGACGCCACGACAAGGCGGTGGGCCGGGAGAGAGCTCATGAATACGACCATAGCGCCGCTAGTGCCTGAGCTTTGGGCGGATTTCGAGGATCTTTTCGGCAAGCAGGGCGCCTGTTACGGCTGCTGGTGTACGCATTTCCGGTTAGCGCCTGCGGTGCGCCGCGCGAGCAATCGCGAGCGCAACAAGGACCACATCAAGGCGCGAATCGAGGCCGGGCCGCCGCCCGGCCTGTTGGCTTTCGAGGGTGGCCAGGCGGTCGGCTGGATGCAGATCGGCCCGCGTGCCGACGTGCCCGAATGGAACAACCAGGGCAGGGGGTCGGCGCCGATCGACCCCGCCGACGCCGCCGATCCGGGCGTCTGGGCGATCTCCTGCTTCTTCATCCGCACCAAGGCACGCGGCAGGGGCCTGTCGCACCGCCTGGTCCAAGGCGGCATCGAGTTCGCCCGCCAGAACGGCGCGCGCCTGATCGAGGCCTGCCCCATCGACCTGTCGAAGGATTCGCGGTCGATCGGGCTGTTCGTCGGCTCGTCGCGGGTCTTCGAAAAGGCCGGGTTCCAGCGGTTGGTCGAACGCAAGCCAGGCCGACCGCTGGTGCGGCTGGTGCTTTAGGCAATGCCGCAGGCCATTCGGGTCGCGCCGCCTCGCCTTGCGGTTGGGGTGGTAATTTCCTACGAAATGAGAAAGTGCAGATAATTCCAATGGCCCAACGGAGAATGAGCGTGAACCGTGTCCTGCCAGTCGTCTTTGTGCTCGCGCTCAGCGCACCCGCCTTCGGCCAAACCGTTGATGAGCAGGGCGCGAAGCAGCTTTCCGAGAATCTGGCCCGCTATGTCGGCAGCCAGGCAATCGACAAGGGTGTCGCAAAGGTTTCGCTTGAGGGCGACGCCTATAAGATCGCCTTCGACTTCAAGGCGCTTGCCGGGATGTTGCCGAAGCAGAATTTCGCGAAATTCAACTTGGCGCCCTATGCCCTCCTTGCCAAACCGCGCAGGGATGGGAAATGGGACGTCTCGGCGGACATGTCGACCAGCGCTTCCTTCGAGGTCGAGGGGCTGCAAGGGCCGCAGAGCACCCAGTTAGCAATCGCAGGCGGCAAGTTCGCCGGCGTCTATGATCCCGAGTTGGCGGCTTTCGCCAGCGCCACTACATCGATGACCGGCATGACGATGGACTCCCGGGACGCCATGCAACGCGTGAAAGTGAGCACCGGCCCCGGTACGGCCACCATGAGCGCCGCCAAGGCGGTGAATGGCGGCGCCGACTTCACCATGACGCAGACGATAGCGGTTTTTGCCGAAGCGATCGACTTTGACGACCCCAATAGCGGGCTGAAATTCCCGCTCGCAATCACGTCGCCGGGACTGTCGGTCAATGCGACCGGCAAAGGCATACGAACAAAGCCGCTTCTCGATCTTCTGGCATTTGCAGTGGCCAATGAGGACGAGGCCAAGCTCAAAGGCAATCAGGCGCAACTCAAATCGCTGCTGCTCGCCGCATTGCCGCTATGGGAGCGGATCGACGGAACCTACGGGTTCAAGGATTTCGCCGTGGACAGCCCCGTCGGACGTTTCGGCGCGGCGGAACTGGGCACCAGTTTCGGGAGCGACGGCATCGCGCAGAACGGGACGATCAACTATGCAATCAGAGCGGCAGGGCTGACGATACCTCGAAACGTGCTGCCGAGCTGGAGTGCCGCGCTGTTGCCCACCGACATCGACCTGAATTTCGGCGGCGCCAATATCGATCTCGACAGTATGACTAAGAAGGCCATCGAAGCCTTTGACCTGAACAACAAACCGCCGCTGCCGGCCGACTTTGGCGATCAGATCAAGGCCGATTTCATGGCCAAGACGCCGAAATTCGTCATCGGGCACAGCACGGTGAAGAACGGCGGCATCGAGATCGTGCTGGAGGGCGAGATGACGTTTCCAGGGGCGACGCCGATGGCAAATGTAACCCTCGACATCACCGGATACGAAAAAATCGTGGAGACCTTGCAGACGGCGGCGAAGACAGACCCGCAGGCCGCGCAGTATTTTAGCGGCGCGCTGGCGATCAAAGGGTTTGGCAAGACGCTGCCGGACGGCCGGCTGGAATGGGTGATCAACACCAAAGCCGACGGTTCGGTGACGGTCAACGGCGCCATGCTGAAGCCGGCCGACTCCGTCGGGACTGACGACAGTGGGGAAGAGGCAACGCCGTAAAGCACCAGCAGTGGCCGTCGTCTGCGGCAGGTTCTTCGATCTGCCCGCAGTCTCGGGATCGCCGCTTATATCGAATGCTCGTGATTGTCGTCGCCGAGCGGCAGCGCCCGCAATGCCTTGCCGACTGCGGCGGGCGGCGTTCCGGTCTCCTCGGAAAAACGCATCAGCGTCGGCTCGTGGGCAAGGATGAACTGCAGCACGCCGGCCAGGAATCCCGGTTCACCCGCCGCCTGGCGGATGGAATGAGCTTCGATGCCGGTGATCGCCAGGAAGCGGGGCAGAAGTTCCGGATCGGCGGCGACGAAGCCCAGCGCCTTTACGGCAATGGTTTCCGCTTCCTCGCGCATTGACGCTGCGTTTGCCATCGCTACCTTCCTTCGTGGGCGGAATCGTTCTGTTTTCGCAGTAGTGGCAAGTGTCGCCGGCAGCAAGCTCGCCGACCTGGAATCCGAAAGCTTTTAGGGCGGCCGGTTTCCGTTTCGTCAATCATATTGCCGTATAGTGGGAACAGGTTTGGTGCGTGCCGACAAGGGGCGCATGACGGCACCCTTCGAGTGGAAGGTCAGCCGGGACGGGAAATCGATGCCAAAGAAGGTTATGATCGTCGAAGACAACGAGCTCAACATGAAGCTCTTTCGCGACCTCATCGAAGCGAGCGGCTACGAGACGGTGCGCACACGTAACGGCCTCGAAGCGCTGGATCTGGCGCGGCAGCACAGGCCGGACCTCATACTGATGGACATCCAGCTGCCGGAAGTATCGGGCCTCGAGGTCACCAAATGGCTGAAGGAGGACGATGATCTCCACGTCATCCCGGTCATTGCGGTCACCGCCTTCGCCATGAAGGGGGACGAGGAGCGCATTCGCCAGGGTGGCTGCGAGGCATATATCTCCAAGCCGATCTCGGTGCCGCGTTTCATCGAAACCATCAACTCCTACCTGGGCGATGCCTGATGTATTTTTCCAGCCGAGCCGGAGCTTTGTGAAATGACCGCGCGGATCCTCGTCGTCGACGACATCCCAGCCAATGTCAGGCTGCTGGAGGTTCGGCTGCTCGCCGAATATTTCGAGGTTCTGACCGCCACCAACGGGCCGGACGCGATCGAGATCTGCGAGAACGGCAAGGTCGATGTCGTGCTGCTCGACGTGATGATGCCCGACATGGACGGGTTCGAGGTCTGCCGGCGGCTGAAGGGCGACCCGGCGACATCGCACATCCCGGTCGTGATGATCACCGCGCTCGACCAGGTTTCGGACCGGGTGCGCGGCCTCGAGGCCGGCGCCGACGATTTTTTGACCAAGCCTGTCAACGATCTGCAGCTGATGACGCGCGTGAAGAGCCTGGTCAGGCTGAAGTCGCTGACCGATGAGCTGCGGCTGCGCGCCTCGACGACACGCAATATCGGCATCGAGGAGCTTTTGAGCCGCAACTTCGCTACCGATGACGCGGTGCCGAAGGTGCTGCTGGTCGACGAGCGCAAATCCTCGTTCGAGCGCATCCAGAAGATGCTGCGCGGCAGTGCCGCTCTCGACGTCGCCAACGATCCGCATGCCGGCTTCTTCCAGGCCGCCGAGCTGCCCTACGAATGCGTGATGATCTCGACGGCCTTCGCCGATTTCGACCCGCTTAGGCTCTGCTCGCAATTGCGCTCGCTTGATCGCACCCGTTTCCTGCCGATCATCCTTCTGGCGGACGAGGGCGAGGAGGGGCGTATCATCCGCGGCCTCGAACTCGGCATCAACGATTATCTGATGCGGCCGATCGACCAGCAGGAGCTGACGGCGCGGCTGCGTACGCAGGTGCGCCGCAAGCGCTACAACGACCAGCTTCGCGCCAGTGTCACCCAGACCATCGAGATGGCGGTGACCGATGCCCTGACCGGTCTGCACAACCGCCGCTATCTCGACAGCCATCTGCAGACGCTGTTCGACCGCGCCGTGGCACGGCGCCGGCCGCTGTCGGTGATGATCACCGATCTGGACCGCTTCAAGAGCATCAACGACGCGCATGGCCATGACGGCGGCGACGACGTGCTGCGCGAATTCGCGCGGCGGCTGCGCAAGAACGTGCGCGGCATCGATCTAGCCTGCCGCTTCGGTGGCGAGGAGTTCGTGGTGGTGATGCCGGACACGGACGGCGCGGTAGCCGAAAAGGTAGCCGAACGCATTCGCGCCGAAATCGCCCAACTGCCGTTTGCCGTTGGCAGCGAGGGCAAAGCGATCGAAGTCACCGTCAGCGTCGGCGTGTCGTCGGTGCTGAAAGGCATGGACACGGTCGCGGCGCTGATGAAACGCGCCGACCTTGCGCTCTATGAGGCCAAGAGCGGCGGCCGCAATCGCGTCGTCGCCAAGGCGGCGTAGCACCATGGACGAATTAGCCAGTCAACCCGACAAGGTTACGAATTTACCTTAATCCAAGCGAGTTGCGAGGCTTGGTTAAGAAACTGTTGATTTTCATAAGTTGTTGCGCAAATGTGCAGCCCTTAGACGTAACCGGCACGAGGTCTAGATCGCCGGTTCGACCGAAAGAATACCCCATGATGCTCAGGTCCGCCGCATCTCCTGGGTCCGTGGGGTCGGCTGGCCGGCGCTGGCACATAGTGGCCTCCTCGTACCGCTGCCAAACGCCGGCCGGCCCCCAATTTTCAAAACACATCAGGATTCTGCACCAAGACCCGGAAAACGCTTTGGTTTTGTTGCGACAGCGACAGCGCCCTTTGAAATAGCCGGCTGGGCAGAGCGTATGCGCCCGCAGTCGGTTGACAGGGCCTGTCTTCTATGCAGAAATTGGTTGGACCATTGAGCCATTTGGTGACCCGTTGGCATGACCGAATTCGGCCTTTCCCCCATACAGGCAACTGCTCGCGACGACGCGGTGCTGAAGGCGCTGGCCGGCTTTGTAATGCGGGAAGCTCTCGGGCCCGGCCAGAGACTGCCGACCGAACGCATCCTGGCCGAGCGCCTCAAGGTGAGCCGCAACACCGTGCGCGAGGCGCTGACGCGCTGGGAAGGGCTCGGCCTGGTCGAACGGCGGCAAGGCAGCGGCACCTATCTCAAGGGAGTGGTCTCGCTGGACATGCTGCACATGCCGCTGACGCTGGCCGGCGGCAATGATTTCACCAGCCTGATGCAGACGCTGGAAATCCGCCGGGCACTGGAAGCGGAAGCCGCCGCCCTGTGCGCCGTTCGCGCGGACCAGGCCGAGATCGCCGAGATCGCGCGCAAGCTCGACATTATGGAGCAGGCCTTCCACACCCGCGCAGGGATGTCGGCGGAGGAGGACTGGGAATTCCACCAGTCGATCTACCGCAGTTCCGGCAATCCGCTCTTCGAGCAGATCATCGCCGCCATGCACGAACTGTTCCACCGTTTCTGGGAGCATCCGCTCGGCGTGCGTGATTTCGGCCACGCCAGCTTTCCTTACCACCGCACCATCTACGAACGCATTGCCGCGCACGATCCGGAGGGGGCCCGGGCCGAGGCGCTCAAGCTGATCGCCACCGTCGAGGACGATCTGAAGCGCGGCGCGGCCAAACTCGAACTTTCAGGCCAGAAATGAGCGATCATCCCGCCGGTTTCGAAAACGACTATCTCGCCGAGGCGGCGACGCTTCTCGCCCATGACGAACCTTTCCCCGGCGGTGCCGTGGTGCCGCCGATCTACCAGACTTCGCTCTTCACCTTCTCCAATTATTCGGAGATGGCCGATACATTCGCCGGCAGGCGACGCCAGCCGATCTATTCGCGCGGCGACAACCCGACGGTCATGGAGTTCGAGGCGCGTGTCGCCGCTCTCGAAGGCGCGGAGGCCGCGCGCGGCTTTTCCAGCGGCATGGCGGCGATCGGCGCCACGGTGCTTGCTTTCGTCGGTGCCGGCGAGCGCATGGTTGTCGTGCGCAATTGCTACGGCGATGCCTACCGGCTGTTCGAACGGCTTTTGCCACGGCTCAACATCAAGGTCGACTATGTCGACGGTTCCGATCCGGACGCGGTCGCCGCGGCACTCCCCGGCGCCAAGCTGCTCTACCTGGAAAGCCCGACGTCGATGATGTTCGAGCTCCAGGACATAACCCACCTGGCGCGGCTGGCCAAAGAGCAGGGCATCGTCACTACGATCGACAATTCCTGGGCGACGCCGGTGTTCCAGAAGCCGATTTCGCACGGTGTCGACCTGGTGCTGCATTCGGCCTCGAAATATCTCGGCGGCCACAGCGATACCGTCGCCGGTGTGGTGGCCGGTTCGGCTGCCCATATCCGCCATATCAACGAGCAGACCTATTCCTACCTCGGCGGCAAACTTTCGCCTTTCGAGGCCTGGCTGTTGCTGCGCGGGCTGCGCACATTGCCGCTGCGGTTGCCGCATCACATGAAGAGCGGGCTGACCATCGCCGAACGGCTGAAAGCGCATGGCCATGTCGAGCGGGTCAACCACCCGGCCTATTCCAACCATCCGGGCAAGGCGACGCTTGCCGGCTATGCCGGGCTGTTCTCATTCGAGGTGACGGAAGACGTCGACATCCCGGCTTTCGTCGATGCGCTGAAACTCTTTCGCATCGGCGTCAGCTGGGGCGGCCATGAGAGCCTGGTCGTTCCAGCAAAGGCCTCGCTCGAGCAGACGCCGGGCCTGAATTCGATGGCGCGCTTCGGCGTCAGCCCGCGAACCATCCGGTTCAGTGTCGGATTGGAAAGTGTCGAAGGCCTGTGGGCTGACGTTGCCCAGGCGTTCGACAAAGCAAAAAGATAAATGGAGCCGTTCAAAATGGGAGTGCTGAACATGAAAAAACTGAGCATCCTTCTTGGTGCCGTCGCAGGTCTGGCGATTTCCGCCGGCAGCGTGCTGGCCGATTCCACGGTCAAGATGGTCGAGGTCATCACCAGCCCGCCGCGTACCGAATTCCTCAAGAAACAGATCGCCGAGTTCGAGGCGGCCAATCCGGGGGTCAAGGTCGAGCTGGTATCGCTGCCCTGGGGCCAGGCGTTCGAGAAGTTCCTTACCATGGTGCAGGCCGGCGACACGCCCGACATCGTCGAGATGCCGGAACGCTGGATGGGCCTCTATGCGACCAACGGCCAGCTCGAGGATCTCGGGCCATATATGGCCAAATGGGACGATGCCAAAACGCTGGGCGAGCGTGCCAAGCAGTTCGGCTCGACGGTCGACAACAAGCAGTACATGATCCCTTACGGCTATTACCTGAACGCGCTGTTCTGGAACAAGAAGCTGTTCAAGGAGGCCGGTCTGGACGGTCCGCCGGCAACGCTCGATGAATTCGTCGAGGACTCCAAAAAAATCTCGGCAATACCGGGCAAATACGGCTACTGCCTGCGCGGCGGCCCTGGCGCCTTCAACGGCATGCACATGTTCATGAACATTGCCGCGGGCAAGGGCGGCTATTTCAACGAGGACGGCACCTCGACCATCAACGAGGAAGGGTCGGTCAAGGGCCTGCAGATGCTCGCCGACATGTACAAGAACGGCCTGGCGCCGAAAGACGCGGTGAGCTGGGGTTTCAACGAGACCGTCACCGGGTTCTATAGCGGCACCTGCGCCATGCTGAACCAGGATCCCGACGCGCTGCTCGGCATCGCCGACAAGATGAGCGCCGACGACTTCGCCGTGGCGCCGATGCCAGTCGGTCCGAGCGGCAGATCCTATCCGACGCTCGGTTATGCCGGCTGGGCGATGTTCGCCAATTCCCAGCACAAGGACGATGCCTGGAAGCTGATGGCAACGCTTTTGTCGCCCAAGGACAATCTGGAATGGGCAAAGGAAGTCGGCGTCATTCCAATCCACAACGGCGCCGACCAGGACGCTCACTTCAGGACCGAGCAGTTCAAAGGCTGGTTCGAGGAACTGAACAACGGCGACAAATACGAGATGGTGACGCCTCCGACGCATCTGGAAAATCTCGGCAATTTCGTCGACCAGGTGGCGATCAAGAATTTTCAGGAAGTGCTGCTTGGTCAGAAGGCGGCAAAGGACGTGGCCGACGAATGGGCCAAGTTCCTGACCAAGGAACAGCAGGACTGGATGGCCAAGAACAAGAAATAGCTTTCCTCCCTTCTCCCCGTTCACGCGGAGAAGGTGTCAAAAAGTGACAGATGAGGGGCGGCGCCAACCCGTCGTGGCTCGTGGTGCCTCTCATCTGCCTGCCCGTCCTCCGCAGCAGCTGCGCTGCAGCGGCGGAGGGTGGACCGGCATCTCCCCGTAAACGGGAAAGGCGCTGTCGCCAGCCCATGCTTGCCCCAGGAGACAATCCAGCACCCATGACCTACGCCGTGTCCGAAATACGATCCGTCGGCAGGCCGCGAAAAAAGCGGCTATCCCATGCCGCAATCGAGCCCTGGCTCTATCTCAGCCCGGCGATCGTGCTGCTGGTCGTCGTGCTGCTGGTGCCGCTGGTTATCGGTATCGGTTACTCGTTCCGCAAATTCTCCGCTTTCAAATCCGAATATGTCGGACTTGGGCAGTATCAGGCGATGCTGTCGGATCCCGTGCTCGGGCAGGCGCTCGTCAACACGCTGTGGTGGACGGCAGCCAGCCTGTTCTTCCAGTTCTTCCTCGGACTTGGCCTGGCGCTGCTGCTCGACACGCCGTTCCGGGGCAGAAAGATCGTGCAGGCGGTGGTGTTCCTGCCCTGGGCGGTGCCGTCCTTCCTCTCGGGCCTGACCTGGGCCTGGCTGTTCAACCCGATCATCGGGCCGCTGCCGCATTGGCTCTACGCCTCGGGGCTGAAAACCGAGCCGACCAACGTGCTCTCCGATCCCTCGACAGCCATGTGGGGACCGATCGTCGCCAATGTCTGGTTCGGCATTCCCTTTTTTGCCATCACGCTTTTGGCGGCGTTGAAGTCGATCCCGTCAGAACTGCATGAGGCGGCGGCCATCGACGGCGCCTCGCCGTGGCAACGCTTTACCAAGGTGACGCTGCCGTTCCTGGCGCCAACCATCGTCATTACCGTCATGCTGCGCACGATATGGGTCGCCACCTTCGCCGACCTGATCTTCGTCATGACTGAAGGCGGGCCTGCCGGTTCGACGGCCACGGTGCCGGTCTATATCTACGTCAGCGCGTTCAAGTCGCTGGACAAGGGCTATGCCTCCGCTGTGGCGGTGCTGCTGCTTGTGCTGCTCATCGTCTATGCGGTTGCGCTGATCGGCATCCGCCGTTCGCTGGTAAGGCACGTCTGATGATTGCCGGACGCTCCGTCTCCTCGCGCGTTCTCGGCGGCATCGGCCTTTACGGCGCGATCGGAGCCTACATGGCCTTCGCGCTGTTCCCGATCTTCTGGACGTTGAAGATCTCGGTCACGCCGGAGCGGCTGCTCTATTCCGAAGGCATCACTTTCTGGCCGTCGCAAACGACGCTGCAGAACTTCGTCACCGTGCTCGAAGCCACCGATTTTCCGCGCTATTTCCTAAACAGCGTTATCGTTTCGGTGTCGACGGCCGCCTTCGTAACGGTCATTGCCACGCTTGCCGGGTACGCCATGTCGCGTTTTTCGTTCCGCGGCAAGGCGACCCTGGCTATCCTGCTTTTGCTCACCCAGACTTTTCCGCTGGTCATGGTCATTCCGCCGATCTACCGCATCATGGGGCAGATCGGTCTCATCAACAGCCTGACCGGCCTCGTCATCATCTACACCGCCTTCAATACAGCCTTTGCAACCTTCCTGATGCAGTCGTTCTTCGACGGCATCCCGCGAGACCTGGAAGAGGCAGCGATGATCGACGGCTGCACGCGCCTGCAGGCGATGCGCAAGGTGATCGTGCCGCTGACGCTGCCCGGCATGGGGGCGACGCTTGGCTTCGTCTTTACCGCCGCGTGGAGCGAGTTGCTGTTTGCGCTGATGCTGATTTCCAGCGACGAGCAGAAGACTTTCGCGGTCGGCTTGCTCACCTATATCGGCAAATTCGCGGTCGACTGGGGACAAATGATGGCGGCTTCCATCCTGGCGCTGATCCCCGTCTGCGTCTTCTTTGCCTTCCTGCAACGTTACCTCGTCACCGGCCTTACCGCCGGCGCCGTCAAGGGATAGATCGATGGCCTCCGTCACACTCGACAAAGTCCGCAAAGACTATGGAGCCGTGCGCGTCCTGCACGCGGTCGATCTCGAAATCGCCGACGGCGAGTTCGTGGTCCTGGTCGGCCCGTCCGGCTGCGGGAAATCGACCCTGCTGCGCATGATCGCCGGGCTGGAGGAGGTCTCCGGCGGCGAGATCCATATTGGCGAGCGCCTGGTTAACGACATCGCGCCAAAGGACCGCGACATCGCCATGGTGTTTCAGTCATACGCGCTCTATCCGCATATGGACGTGTCGAAGAACATGGGCTTCAGCCTGATGTTGAGGAAGGCCGGCAAGCCAGCTATCGAAGCAAGGGTGGACGCCGCCGCCAAGCGGCTCGGGCTCGATGCCCTTCTGCAACGCCTGCCGCGGCAATTGTCCGGCGGCCAGCGCCAGCGCGTCGCCATGGGGCGGGCCATCGTGCGCGACCCGAAGGTCTTTCTCTTCGACGAGCCGCTTTCGAACCTCGACGCCAAGCTGCGCGTCCACATGCGTGCCGAGATAAAGGCGCTGCACCAGCAATTGAAGACCACTTCGGTCTATGTCACCCATGACCAGACCGAAGCGATGACAATGGCCGACCGTATCGTCGTCATGCATGACGGCCTCGTCCAGCAGGTCGGCGCGCCGCTCGATCTGTACGACCGGCCGGTCAACATGTTCGTCGCCGGGTTCATCGGCTCGCCCGGCATGAATTTTCTGCCTGCCGTGGTTGAAAAGGGAGCCGGGCCGGATGCCATCCTGGCCGACGGCCAGAAGCTGAGGCTGCCCGACGGCCTGCCGCTCAGGGATGGCGATGCGATCACCGTAGGCTTGCGGCCCGAGCATATCCGGCTCGCCGACAATGGCGCGCTGAAAGGCAAGGTGGGCGTGGTGGAGCCGCTCGGCTTATCGACCCAGTTCTATACCAGGCTTGCCGGCCAGCAGGTCTGCGTGTTTGCCATGGGCCGGGCCAGCGTGAAACCGGGTGAAGGCGTGCGCCTGTCGGCTGATCCGGCGTCGCTGCATCTGTTCGATCCGGCAAGCGGCGATCGCATCGACTAGAGCGGTTCCGGTTCTCTTGGAACCGGTAACTCGCTCTAACTATCTGTTTTGCCGCATTTATGCGGACGCCAAATGATTCCATTTGGCTGCAAAATGCTCTAGTCCTGAATTCCCGAAACGAAAAACGCCGCCCGGAAGGCGGCGTTTCAGTACTGCGAGAGAAACCCGATTACTTGATCTTGGTTTCCTTGAATTCGACGTGCTTCTTGGCGACCGGGTCGTATTTGCGGAACGACAGCTTGTCCGTCTTGGTGCGGCTGTTCTTGCTGGTCACGTAGAAGAAACCGGTGTCGGCGGTCGACAGAAGCTTGATCTTGATGTTTGCGGCTTTGGCCATGATGTTCGTCCGTTAATGTTCGTGGAGTTTTGGCCGCTGGAGCACGGGAAACACCCGGACGCGGGAAACTTGCCGCGACACATAAAGAACGCGCCCGGAAAGTCAACCCTTGTCCAGGCTCATGCGTCTTCCGTGACTGGCAACACCTTCTTCCAATCGCCCGTCGTGTTCCACCAGCGGTTCGGGTTGGCGCGGTCATCGAGACCCTTGGAGCGGCTGGCAAGCAGTGGCTGAATGCGGATCACCGGCTCCTGACAGCTGTGAACCTGGTAAATCGCTTCGACGACGCGAGCGGCGAGCTTCTGATCATCGGGCAGTTCGAACGACACCTCGACAGTCCCAGGCCGCCTGCGCAATTCCGTCTCGGCGCCGGCGGCGGCACCTTCAAGCGGCCGGTAGCGTTCGATGCCGTCCGCCGACTGAAAGGCATTGCTGTCATATTTGCCCATTCTGAGCGGCGCGATCGCGACCACCGCTTCCATGATGCGATCGACATCAGCTGCCGGTGCCTGAAAGGTCACCAGCAGCAGCAATTCCATCCGCAGCGATTTCGTTTCAAAGCCACTATCGATCATCCGAGGTCTCCCTGCTTATGCACTTTGGGGGAGCATATACTCGAGCCCTCCTGACATGGTTATGTCAGTAGTTGGTCAGCAGTGGGAGCGATGTCGGAAGCTGGACCGACTCAGAGGATTTTGCGGAGCAGCCTGGTGCCGACCAGCACGATATAGCAGGCGAAGAACAGGCCGAGCGCCCAACCGAAGCCCGACGGCCCGAAAGCGTCCATGCCGATGCCGATTGCCTGCGGGCCAAGCACCATGCCGACGCCGTAGCAGAGCACGAAGGCGGCGTTGGCGGAGGCCAATTCATGGCCGGAAAGCTGCGAGCCGAGATGCGCCAGGCCGATTGTGTACATGGCAGCGACCACACCGCCCCAGACGAACAGAAGCGCTGCCATCATATGCCAGTTCTGCGCGAAGAACGGCATGAAGATTGTGCCGGCAAGCCCGACGGTGGCACAAGCCATCAGCAAATAGCGGCGGTCGCTGACGCGGTCGCTGATCATGCCGATCGGGATCTGCAACAGCACGTTGCCGAGGCCGATCATGGTGAGCAAAAGGGCTGCGTCCGCCTCTGAGTAGCCGATGCGGCTACCATAGACGGGGAACAGCGCAAAGCCGCCGGTCTCGACCGCGCCGAACACCAGCACGGCGGCGGTCGCCGTCGGCACCAGCCAGATATAACGCAGGAAATTGCTGGTTTCGCCGTCCGAGACGATCGTCGGGCTCTCGTTGCGTGCCGCCAGAACCGGTATGGCAGCCAGCGTAACCAGTGCGATGGTGACGCCGAAAGGGAGGAAACCGCTGCTGCCAAGGTGGGCGAACAGCCAAGGCCCGGCGGCAAAGCCGAGAGACAGCACGGTGGCATAGATGCCGAGGACCAGTCCGCGCCGGTGTGGCGGCGCCGAGGTGCTGATCCAGAATTCCGACAGGATGAACAGCACCGTCAGCGCGATATGCAGCAGGACCCGCAGCGGAAACCACATCCAGAAAGCTGGCGCGAAATGGAAACCGACAAAGGCCAGCGCTCCGGCCGCAATCATGGCAAGCATTGTCCAGGCGACCCCGAACCGCATGGCAAGCGGAGTGGCGAGCGGCGCGCCGGCGATCGAGGCGAGGCCGGCGACCGCGGTGTTAAGGCCTATCATCGACGCGGAGTGGCCGCGCGTTTCAAGGATCACGCTGAGCAGCGGCATGCCGAGCCCGATGGCAATGCCGACGACGCTGATCGACGAGATCGCCGCGACCATCGGCAGCCAGTGTACGCGTTCCTTGCCCTGCGGCTGGATGTCGACTGTCATGGAATGGCTGGCTGCTCTAGAGAATTTCGCGGACGAAGCGATTGCGGACAAGCCGGTAGAACGGCACGCGACCGCCGGGGCTCAGCAGCGGATCCTGGGCGAGGCGGGTTTCCAGTCCCTCCAGCACCGTGCGCGTGATGTCTGGGATATCTGCTTGCCTGGCCTTGGCCAGCGGCAGCCAAACGACGTCCTCCAATTCGTTGGTCGGACCGCCATCCGGCAGTTCCACGGCGACATCGTCGCGCCATGCGGCGAGAAAGCGCGTATCGAACCGGCGCACCCGGTTGGGCGGGGTGATGGCGCGTGCGACGAAGCGCAGCGCTTGCAGTGATGGAATAACGCCGTGCTCGACAAAGCCCTGCCAGTCGCGCTTGGCGGTTGCGAAGCCCCCTTTTTGGCCGATCAGCAGGCCGGCCTCCTCATAGGTTTCGCGGATTGCCGACAGGGCAATGGCGCGGGCGCGGGCCGGGCTGGTGCGGCCGATGCCAGCGGTCAATCTCGCTTCTTCGTCGGGATGAAGTGCGGTGGCTGTCCGGATGTGGCTGTCGGCCGGATCGGTGCGGCCGCCCGGAAACACGAATTTTCCCGGCATGAAGGCATGACGGGCGTGGCGGCGGCCCATCAGCACCAGGATTTCGTCGCCCTTGCGGTCGAGCAGGATCAGCGTCGCGGCGTCGCGCGGGCGTATAGGGTTGGCGTCGAGCGCGACCCGCTCAACCTTGTCGACTTCCGCCTTGGTCACAACGTCCATGCGCTCGACCTAGCGGAATCTTCTCCGATGCGAAAGTGGCGTCCAGCCATGCCGATTGCGCCAGCCTCGGTTTCAAGCCTCGGGATGCGACTCGATCAGATCTTCGTCACCGCCAAAGCCGTGCATATAAAACGCCCATTGCAAGCCGATGACAGCGCCCTTGACTGGCTGCAGCAGGACGACGGCGAGAATGATGGTCAATGGCACCCAGATGGCGATGTGCTGCCAGGTCGACAGCGTCGAAGTCGCCTCGACACCCATGAAAGCGCCAAGCACGATGTGGCCGACAATGACCACCACAAGATAGGCCGGCAGGTCGTCGGCGCGATGGTGGTGCAGCTCCTCGCCGCAATGATTGCATTTGTCGACGGTCTTGACGAAGGCGCGAAACAGCTTGCCCTCGCCGCAATGCGGGCAGCGGCCGAGCATCCCGCGCTTCATTGCCGTCCATAGCGGCCGGGCGGTCCGGCCCGAGTGATGTTCGCCGCCGAAAACCCGTTCTTCCATCTGCAGTTCTGTTGGCATTACCGTCTCCTGCCGCGCGAGCCTGGACGCGATTGCGACGCGCGGGCGCGGCCTTTGGCCTTGTGGAACGACCGTTTGGAGCCGGGCAGCGGCTTTGGCTCGGTCAGCATCTCGAAACGCATCGCGCCGGCCATCGGCGCCACCTCGATCAGGCGAACCTCGACGCGATCAGCAAGCTGATAGCCCTTGCCGGTGCGTTCTCCGAAAAGCGATCGAGCAGTTTCGTCGTATATATAGTAGTCGCCGCCCAGGGTTGAAACCGGAATGAAGCCATCCGCGCCATACTGCGGCAATTGGACAAACAGGCCCGATTTGGTGACGCCCGAGATACGGGCGTCGAAACGGTCGTCGATGCGCTCGGCGAGATAGGCGGCGATCAGCCGGTCGACCGTGTCGCGCTCGGCGGCCATCGCGCGCCGCTCGGTCGCCGAAATCAGCGCCGAGACCTCTTCCAGCCGCTCCGCCTCGTCCTGCGTCAGGCCCCCCGGACCAAGGCCGAGTGCGGCAATCAGCCCACGATGCACGATCAGGTCGGCATAGCGACGGATCGGCGAGGTGAAATGCGCGTAGCGCTTCAGGTTGAGGCCGAAATGGCCGATATTGGCGGGCGAATATTCGGCCTGGCTTTGCGAGCGCAGCACCACTTCGTTGACCAGTCCCTCATTGTCGGCGCCGCGCACGCGAGCGAGGATGCCGTTGAACTGGTTCGGCCGCATCTGCGCGCCGCGCGCCAGCGACAGGCCGAGCGTCTGCAGGAATTCACGCAGCGATTCCTGCTTGGCAAGCGAAGGCGCATCGTGGATGCGGTAGACCAGCGCCTGCCGCTTCGCCTCGAGTGTCTCGGCTGCGGCGACATTGGCCTGGATCATGAACTCTTCGATCAGCTTGTGCGCGTCGAGCCGCTCCGGCACGACGACCTTGTCGACGGTGCCGTCCTGCTTGAGCAGGATCTTGCGCTCGGGCAGATCGAGTTCAAGCGGCTGGCGCGTGTCGCGGCCGCGCTTCAGGATCCCGTAGGCGTCCCATAGCGGCTTCAGCACCGCATCGAGGATCGGGCCAGTCGTGTCGTCCGGTGCGCCGTCGATCGCCGCTTGCGCCTGCTGATAGGCGAGTTTCGCCGCCGACTTCATCATGACGCGATGGAACGAGTGTCTGAGTTTGTGGCCATCGGCCGAGAAAGTCATCCGCACCGCTATCGCCGGACGATCCTGGCCCTCGCGCAGTGAACAGAGGTCGTTCGAGATGCGCTCCGGCAGCATCGGCACGACGCGGTCGGGGAAATAGACAGAATTGCCGCGCTTCAGCGCTTCGCGATCGAGCGCCGTGCCATAGCGCACGTATGCAGCGACATCGGCAATCGCGACGGTGACAACCACGCCGCCGGCGTTCTTCTCGTCGGTGTCGGGCATGGCGAACACCGCGTCATCATGATCCTTGGCGTCGGCCGGATCGATGGTGAGCAGCGGCAGCTCGCGCCAATCCTCGCGGCCGGCAAGCGTCGCCGGCTTGACCGCCTCCGCCTCGGCGATGACGTCGGCGGGAAAAATATGCGGAATGTCGTTTGCGTGAATGGCGATCATCGAGACCGCCTTTTCGCTGGTCAGCGAGCCCAACACCGCCAGAACCTTGGCTCTCGGCAGCCCGTAGCGGGAGGCCCGCGCCGGCTCGACCTCGACCAGGTCGCCGTTCTTGGCGCCGTTCTGGAATTCCTTGTCGACGACCAGCTCGGGCTGGCGCCTTTCCACCGGCTCGATGCGGAACGTGCCGTCCTTCAGTACGCGAAAAACGCCGAGAACCGCATCGGTGCGCTTCTCGAATATCTTCATAACCCGGCCGGTATAGGCGGGGCCTGCCGGGTCGTCGGTCGGAAAGGTCTTGGCCAGCACGCGGTCGCCGATACCAGGCGTCGGCCCATTGCCGCCGCGCGACACGCGGATCGCTATGACCGGCGGTTCGCCATTGCCGATCGCTTCGGTCGGGTGCGCCAGCAGCACACCGTCGGCGTCACGGCCGAAGATGTCGAGCACCGCGACGTGGGGCAGGGCGCCGACACGGGCGAGCCGCTTGCGCTCCTTGGTCAGCAGGCCTTCGTCCTGCAGGTCGCGCAAGACGTCCTTCAGCCAGATACGGTCTTCGCCGCGTAGCGCAAACGCCTTTGCGATGTCGCGTTTTCCCGCGCGGTCCGGATTTTCGGCGATGTAACGCAGTATCTCGTCGCGTGACGGCCGGTAATTGTCCCTGACCTTGGCGCGAGTATCGGCGGTGCGCAGATCGCCGTGGCTTCTTCCGGAGACTTTGCGCGCCAACCCGTCCTATCCCTTTTTCCTGGCCGCCGGTTTTTTGGCTGCAGCTGGTTTCTTGGCAGGCGCGGCCGCTTTGCGGAAGGGCTTCCTGGCGCCATTGCCGCCCTTGGCTTCCTTTTCCGCAATGAGCGCCACGGCATCGTCGATCGTCACCGATTGCGGGTCCTTGCCCTTCGGCAGCGTCGCATTGACCTTGCCGAAATTCACATAAGGGCCGTATTTGCCGTCGCGCACGACGATCTTGCCGCCGCCGGAAGGATGCTCGCCAAGTTCCTTGAGCGCAGCGGCTGTGCCGCCATTGCGGCCGCCTTTGCCCTTCAATTGCTTCTCGGCGATCACCGAGACGGCGCGATTGAGGCCGATCGAGAACACGTCTTCGATGCTGTCGAGATTGGCGTAGGTGCCGTCATGCAGCACGAACGGCCCGTAGCGCCCCAGCCCGGCCGAAATCATCTTGCCGGATTCCGGATGCTTGCCGACGTCGCGCGGCAGCGACAACAAGGCCAGCGCCTTTTCATGATCGATCGAATCGGCAGTCCAGCCCTTGGGCAGGCTGGAGCGCTTGGCATCCTTGCCGTCGCCGCGCTGGATATAGGGGCCGAACCGGCCATTGCGCAGCGTGATCTCCTCGGCGGTATAGGGGTCCTTGCCGAGCAATTTGGTGCCGTCTTCGCCACCGCCGTTCTCGCCATTGGGATTGGCGGCGTCGCCAAGCTGGCGGGTGAAGGAGCATTCGGGATAGTTCGAACAGCCGACGAAGGCGCCGAACTTGCCGAGCTTCAGCGACAGGTTGCCGGTGCCGCATTTCGGACAGATGCGCGGGTTCGAACCGTCTTCGCGCGCGGGAAACACCAGCGGCGCCAGTTCCTCGTTCAACGCATCGAGGACGTCGGTGACCCTCAGCTCCTTGATGTCGGCGACGGCGCCGGAAAAATCCTTCCAGAAATCGCGCAGCACGTCCTTCCAGGCGAGCTTGCCGTCGGAGATTTCATCGAGTTTCTCCTCGAGCGAAGCGGTGAAGTCGTACTCGACATAACGCTCGAAGAAGCTTTCGAGGAAGGCTGACAATAGCCGGCCCTTGGGCTGTGGCACCAGCTTGCGCTTGTCGATGGTGACGTAATCGCGATCCTCGAGCGTCTTCAGGATCGCCGTATAGGTCGACGGCCGGCCGATGCCCAGCTCTTCCAGCTTCTTGATCAGCGAAGCTTCCGAATAACGCGGCGGCGGCTCGGTGGTGTGCTGGGTGGCGTTGATCGCCTCGCGTGTGAGCTGCTCGCCGGCACGGATCTCGGGCAGGCGGCGGCTTTCCTCGTCTTCCGAATCTTCTTCCTTTTGCTCGATGTAGGCAGCAAGGAAGCCGTCGAAGCGAACAACGGAACCGACAGCACGAAGCTCGGCGGTACGCGAACCGTTGATGGCCTCGATCTCGACCGTGGTGCGCTCTATCTCGGCCGGCTGCATCTGGCTGGCGATGGCGCGTTTCCAGATCATCTCGTAAAGCCGCGCCTGGTCGGCGTCGAGATACTGCCTGACGGAAGCCGGCGTGCGCATGAAATCGGTCGGACGGATCGCTTCGTGCGCCTCCTGGGCATTCTTGGCCTTGGCGGAATAATAGCGCGGCTTTTCAGGCAGGTATTTGGCACCGAATTCCTTGGCGATCGCATCGCGTGCGGCAGAGATCGCCTCGGGTGCCATCTGCACGCCGTCGGTCCGCATATAGGTGATCAGGCCGGTGGTCTCACCGCCGATCTCCATGCCCTCATAGAGCCGCTGCGCCACCTGCATGGTGCGGTTGGCCGAAAAGCCGAGACCCGACGAGGCTGCCTGCTGCAGCGTCGAGGTGGTGAAGGGCGGCCCGGGATTGCGCTTGGTCGGCTTGGCTTCGACCGACGCCGCCTTGAAGCTGGCGCCTTCGAGCATCGCCTTGATGTCGTCGGCCTGCGCCTTGTTGGAAATGTCGAGCTTTTGCAGCTTCTTGCGCTCGAAGGTGGTCAGCCGCGCCTCGAAATTTTCCTTGCGCGGCGTGCCGAGAATGGCGGCGACCTGCCAGTATTCCTCGCGGACGAAGCGTTCGATCTCGGATTCGCGGTCGCAGACCAGACGCAGCGCCACCGACTGGACACGGCCGGCGGACCGGGCGCCGGGCAGTTTGCGCCACAGCACGGGCGACAGCGTGAAGCCGACCAGATAGTCGAGCGCACGGCGGGCGAGATAGGCATCGACCAGCGGCGCATCGATCTGGCGCGGATTGGCCATCGCCTCCAGCACCGACGCCTTGGTAATGGCGTTGAAGACGACGCGGCTGACCGGCTTGTCCTTCAACGCGCGCTTTTGCTTCAGCACTTCCAGGACATGCCAGGAGATCGCTTCGCCCTCGCGGTCCGGATCGGTGGCGAGGATCAGCCCGTCGGCGTCCTTGACCGCCTTGGCGATATCGGCGAGACGCTTTCCAGACGCGGTGTCGACGGCCCAGGACATGGCAAAGTCCTCATCCGGACGCACCGAGCCATCCTTGGCCGGCAGATCGCGGACATGGCCGAACGAAGCCAGAACCTTGTAGTTCTTGCCGAGGTACTTGTTGATTGTCTTCGCCTTGGCCGGCGATTCGACGACGACGACGTCCATACGGTCTCATATCAGTTGTGATGCGGCAGAAGAATTCCGCTGCGCGCGACGAAATCTCGTTCAATGTGTCGCTCACATGGCCGCGCTTTTGCATCCGGTCAAGGCCAAGCAGTCAAAATGCGGCCCTGCACCGAATGCGCAACCCAGCGGCGCGCCATGCGATTTCCGCAATCCTGGACAAGGGAAATGAGCAGCCTATCGCTGGACAACACCCGGCAATTGATCCTGGAGAACGGGACAAACTCTCCCGCGGATATAAGAGAAACATCGAGCACGCGCCAGCCCCGCTTGAACAGATGCTGTGAAGCGCGCAATCGGTAGCCCGGCATTTGCCCGGATAGTTGCAAGGAATTGGCGTGCTGAAAAGTCGGCCGCCGGGGCGGTTGGGTCAAGCTCCCAGCGACCAGCCGTGTTACCGCCTGTTACAGCGGATCAGAAGCTCAAGGCTTAGTCGGCCTTGGCGATATGCCAGACGCCGCCGACGCCCTCGCCGGTGACGTCGCCGGCCTTCTTGTCCTTGATGAACGTGTAGAGCGGCTTGCCTTCGTAGGCCCACATCCTGGTGCCGTCGGTGCGGTCGACGATCGTCCATTCGCCCTCGGCCTTGGCGTTGGCGTCAGCCTTCAGCGGCGGCCAATTGGCGGCGCATTTGTCGTAACAGTTCGACTTGCCGGCCTCGTCCTTGTCGTAGGTGTAGAGCGTCATGCCGCTGGCGTCGGTGTAGATCTTGGTGCCGCCGACCTCCGCTTCCTTCCACGCCTCGGCGGCTAAGGATCCGGCAGTGCCGAGCAAAAGCGCCGCCATGCCAATTGCGATCGTTTTCATGGACTTCTCCCTGAATGTTCGAAAAGCGCGCGGAACCGCGACTTCTTCTGATCAACGCTGCCCGGCTGCCCTTTCTTCCCGCGCTGTTCTCCATTGATCCAGGCGACGGCGTCGACTTGCTACCCAATCTGATGGGGGCCACGCGATGGTGATTGGCGGACGGACGTTGTCGCGGCTATATGGCTGCGCAGTCATCTGGAGATGGAAATGGCGTTGGACGTCGGCTATGTCAGTGCGATCGGGGCGGGAGCAATTTCGTTCCTGTCCCCCTGCGTGCTGCCACTGGTGCCGCCTTACCTGTGCTATATGGCCGGCGTGTCCGTCGACGATTTCCGCGGCGAAGCCGGCATTACGGCAAAGGCCGGTGTGCGAGGCGCGCTGGTTAATTCCTCCATCGCCTTCGTGCTCGGCTTCTCGACCGTCTTCGTCGCGCTTGGCGCTGGCGCCTCGACCATCGGCCATTTGTTACGGGTCTGGCAGGAGCCGCTGGCAATGGTGGCCGGTGTGCTGATCATCCTGATGGGGCTGAATTTCCTCGGCGTACTGCGTATCCCTTTGCTTTCACGCGAGGCGCGCTTCCAGTCGCAAGGCAAGCCGGCCAGCTTGATCGCCGCTTACGTCATGGGCTTGGCCTTCGCCTTTGGCTGGACACCCTGTATCGGCCCGGTGCTGGGGCCGATCCTGACGCTTGCCGGCGGCCGCGAGACGGTGGGCGAGGGCGCGTTGCTGCTTGCCGCCTACTCGCTCGGCCTCGGTATTCCGTTCCTGATCGCTGCGCTGTTTTCCGGCGCCTTCATGCGCTTTCTCTCGAAATTCCGCCTCCATCTCGGCCGCGTCGAAAAAGCCATCGGCGCGCTGCTGGTGGTCGCCGGCGTGTTTTTCCTGACCGGCGGCGTGCAGACGATGTCATATTGGCTGCTCGAGAATTTTCCGGTGCTGGGGCAATTGGGCTAGGTTTGTAGCCCGACGTGGTCTGTTCAGCCTTCGAAATAGCCCGGCTGGTCGATATCAGCGATCAGCCCAGGTCCGCTCGGCTGCCACCCCAGCAGCGCGCGAGTCCGTTCGCTCGAGGTCGGGACATCCATCGCCGCGAACATCGCGAACCAGCCAAAATGATCGGCGGCTTCTTCCGCAGACTTGGCGAGGACCGGCACGTTCAGGCGCCGGCCGATCACGCCGGCGATGTCCTTGAACGGCACGCCTTCTTCGGCGATCGCGTGATATCGCCCGCCACCGGCTCCATGCTCGAGCGCAAGCCGGTAGACGCGGGCGGCATCGAACCGATGCACGGCAGGCCAGCGATTGAGCCCTTCGCCGATATAGGCCGACACGCCCTTCCTACGAGCGAGGTCGATGAGAATAGGAACAAAGGCGTGGTCGCCCTGGCCATGGACCGACGGAGGAAGGCGGACAACCGATGCGCGCACCCCGCGTGCCGCCAGCGCGGCGGCTGTCGCTTCGGAGGCGCGGGGATAGGAAGCGGACGAGGGGACAGGCGCATCTTGCTCCGTCGCGATACGGGCCCGCGCCTGGAGCGCGGTCCCCGAGGTGACGAGCAGGAGGCGCTCGGAGCCTTCGAGCGCTCCGCCCATCACCTCGATGGCACGCCGGTCCATCTCGCAGTTTTGCGCGAACTTCGAGAAGTCATGGTTGAACCCGGTGTGGATAACCGCATCGGCGGCTGCCGCGCCCCTGCGCAGGCTCTCCACGTCTTCGAGGTCGCCTCGATGCACCTCGGCTCCAGTGGCGGCGAGCGACTTGGCCGATGCCTCCGAGCGGGCGAGGCCGAGCACCTGATGGCCGGCGCCGATGAGTTCTTGAACGACGGCAGAACCGACGAATCCGGTCGCTCCGGTAACGAAAACACGCATCACGACTTGTCCTTGTTCGTTTCTGACCACGACCATTTTCGCGGCCCGGTGACGTCGTGATAGGCGCTTGAGAAAATACGATCTATGCGGTAAAGTCCGAATTATCTTCGCAATCGTCCGGAATGACACGTGGATCCTCTTTCAGATGTGCTCTCGCTGCTGAAGCCGCGAAACTATATGTCGGCCGGCTTCGATGCAGGTGGTGAATGGTCGATCCAGTTCCCCGACCAGCAGCAAAGCATTAAGACCGGAGCGGTGGTCTCCGGCCGGTGCTGGCTGTCAGTAGAGGGCGTTGCCGACGCAGTGCGCCTTGAGACGGGGGACTGCTTCCTGTTGCCGAGTGGGCGGCCTTTCCGCCTTGCAAGCGACATGAGTTTGTCGCCTGTTGAAGCCGTCAAGATTTTTCCGCCTGCGCGAGCCGGCGGTGTTGTGACCCACAATGGCGGCGGTGATTTCTTTCTGGTCAGCAGCCGCTTCGCGCTTGGCGGCAATCATGCCGGCATCCTGTTGCGGATGCTGCCAGCCATTGTGCATATCCGCAAAGAGTCGGACAAGTCGGCCCTGCGCTGGTCGGTGGAGCGGATGATGCAGGAGCTGCGCGAGCCACAACCGGGCGGCTTTCTGGTGATCCAGCACCTTGCTCACATGATGCTGGTTCAGGCGTTGCGGCTGCATCTTTCAGAAGGATTGAAAGGTGGCGTCGGCTGGCTCTTTGCCCTCTCGGACAAACAGATGGGCGCGGCGATCAGCGCCATGCATGAGAATCCGGCGCATGGCTGGACGTTACAGGAACTGGCGGAACGGGCCGGCATGTCGCGATCGACCTTTGCGCTCAGATTCAAGGAGACGGTCGGCGCGTCGCCGATGGACTATTTGACGCGCTGGCGAATGCTGCTGGCCGGGGATCGGCTGACGAATTCCAGCGATCCCGTCGCCGTCATCGCGCTGTCGCTCGGCTACGAATCCGAAAGCGCCTTCAGCACTGCTTTCAAGCGGGTCATGAACTGTTCGCCACGGCAATACGGCCGTGGCCGAGCCCCCAGCTTCGCATCACGCAACGAGGCGGAAGCCGCCTGAGCCGATCGGCCTGAGCGTGCCGCGGGTTGGAGGTTCCACCGTCTCACCGGAATTTAACCGCATTGGTGCAGCATGGCGCCGGTGCTACTAACGCTCCGATTCCAGATCCCTTTCAACGGTTGCTGTCCCCATGAGCCAGAGATCCTGCCTGTCCATCATCCTCGCTGCCGGCGAAGGCACGCGCATGAAGAGTGCCGTGCCGAAAGTGCTGCACACAATCGCCGGCCTGCCAATGGTTGCCCATGTCGTCAAGGCGGCCGAAGCCGCCGGCAGCGGCGATGTGGCGCTGGTGATCGGCCATGGCGCCGATGACATGCGCAAGGCCGCACTCAAGTTTGCGCCCAAGGCCGAAGCTTTCGTCCAGGAGAAACGTCTTGGCACCGCGCACGCCGTGCTTGCCGCGCGCGCAGCAATATCAAAGGGGTATGACGACATCCTGGTGATGTTTGGCGACACGCCGTTGATCGATCCAGAAGCGCTCGCGGCGGCGCGGCTGAAGCTGGCCGAAGGTACGGCCGTCGTCGTGGTCGGCTTCCGTACGGAAAATCCTTCGGGCTACGGCCGGCTTATCGAAAAGGCCGGCAAGCTCGTGGCCATCCGCGAGGAGAAGGACTGCTCGGACGAGGAGAAGAAAATCACCTTCTGCAATGGCGGGCTGATGGCGGTCGCCGGCAGGCACGCGCTGAAGCTGCTCGATCAAGTCGGCAGCAAGAACGCCAAGGGTGAGTATTATCTCACCGACATCGTCGAGATCGCCGCTGCGCAGGGACTTGATGTCGTAGCCACCGAAGCCAGTTTCGAGAATGCGCTCGGCATCAACAACCGTGCCGAGCTTGCCCAGGCGGAAGGTATCTGGCAGGCGCGTCGACGGCAGGAAGCGATGCTTTCCGGGGTGACACTGGTTGCGCCCGAAACCGTGTTCTTCTCGCACGACACCGAGATCGGCGCCGACACGATTGTCGAGCCCAATGTTTGGTTCGGCCCAGGCGTGAAAATCGCGACGGGCGCCAAGATCCATGCCTTCAGCCATATCGAAGGCGCCACTATCGCGTCGAATTGCGATGTCGGGCCGTTCGCGCGGCTGCGGCCCGGGGCCGATCTGAGAAACAAAGCCAAGGTCGGCAATTTCTGCGAGGTGAAGCAGGCGATCGTCGAGGAGGGCGCCAAGGTCAACCATCTGACCTATATCGGCGATGCCCGCATCGGCGCAGGCGCCAATATTGGCGCCGGCACCATCACCTGCAATTATGACGGTTATTCGAAATTCTTCACCGATATCGGCGAGGGTGCCTTCATCGGCTCGAACTCCTCGCTGGTGGCACCGGTGTCGATCGGCAAGGACGGCTACATCGCCTCAGGCAGCGTCATCACCGAAAGCGTACCCGACGATGCGCTGGCCTTCGGTCGCGCCCGTCAGCGGACTCTACCCGGCAAGGGCAAGGAGTTGCGCGAACGGTTTGCTTCGGCCGCGGCGGCCCGCAAAAAAGGGTAGGCGCGACGAGCGGGATCATGTCTTTGACTGATTTCTGGAGCCGTTGGGCCGAGATAGGATACAGAAGCGGAGAAACTGAGCAATTGCAGTAACCGGATTGCAAGTGCGCCCTGTCATGGTGCATCTGTGCAGGATAGTCCGGCTGATACCGGACGAAATGGAATGTGATTTTTCGCGACAGCCCGGCAGTCTCTAAATGGCGCCGGGTTTGAGGTCGGAATCGGGGGCAGGCGCGATGTGCGGTATCGTTGGAATTGTCGGTAACTCGCCGGTCGCGCCGCTTATCGTCGATGCGTTGAAAAGGCTCGAATATCGCGGCTATGACTCGGCCGGCGTCGCCACGATCGAGCACGGCAGGCTTGACCGCCGCCGCGCCGAGGGCAAGCTGGTCAATCTCGAGCGCCGGCTGAAGGACGAACCGCTCGACGGCATGATCGGCATCGGCCACACGCGCTGGGCCACGCATGGCGTTCCGAACGAGAGCAATGCGCATCCGCATTTTTCCGACGGCGTCGCAATCGTCCATAACGGCATAATCGAGAATTTCGCCGAATTGCGCGACGAGCTGATGCGCGACGGCTACAGCTTCGCCTCACAGACCGATACCGAAGTCGTCGCGCATCTGGTGGCGCGCGAACTGGCCAGGGGGCTGAAGCCGGTCGAGGCGGCGCATAAGGCGCTGAAGCGGCTAGAAGGCGCCTTTGCGCTCGCCATCATGTTCAAGGGCGACGAGGATTTGATCGTCGGCGCGCGCAATGGCCCGCCGCTCGCCGTCGGTCACGGCGACGGCCAGATGTTCCTTGGCTCCGACGCCATCGCGCTTGCCCCGTTCACCAATTCGATCACCTATCTGGAAGACGGCGACTGGGCGGTAGTGCGCCGCAACGAGGTCGATATTTTCGACATGGGCGGCAACAAGGTCGACCGCAAACGCCAACAGTCGCTGAGCACGAGCTTCATGGTCGACAAAGGCAACCGCCGCCATTTCATGGAAAAGGAAATCCATGAGCAGCCGGAAGTGATCTCGCACACGCTGGCGCATTATGTCGATTTCGTCGGTGGCGCCTCGAAGCCGCTCGCTCTGCCGTTCGATTTCGCCAAGATCGACCGGCTGGCGATTTCGGCCTGCGGCACCGCCTATCTCGCCGGGCTGATCAGCAAATACTGGTTCGAGCGCTATGCGCGGCTGCCGGTCGACATCGATGTCGCTTCGGAGTTCCGCTACCGCGAGATGCCGCTGTCGAAGAACGATGCCGCTTTCTTCATCTCGCAATCGGGTGAGACCGCCGACACGCTGGCATCGCTGCGCTACTGCCGCAAGGCTGGCATGAAGATCGGCGCGGTCGTCAATGTGCGCGAATCGACCATGGCGCGCGAATCCGACGTCATCCTGCCGACATTGGCCGGCCCGGAGATCGGCGTTGCCTCGACCAAGGCGTTCACCTGCCAACTTTCCGTGCTGGCCTCGCTGGCGGTGCGGGCCGGCGTGGCGCGCGGAACGATTTCGCATGAGCACGAGAAAACGCTGATACGCGAGCTGTCGGAAGCGCCGCGTTATGCGAACCAGGTGCTAAAGCTCGACGGGCAGATCGAAAAGATCGCGCGCGACCTCTCGCACTACAAGAATGTGCTTTATCTCGGCCGGGACACCAATTTTCCGCTGGCCATGGAAGGTGCGCTGAAGCTCAAGGAGATCTCCTATATCCATGCCGAAGGCTATGCTGCCGGCGAGCTGAAACACGGCCCGATCGCGCTGATCGACGAGAACATGCCCGTCATCGTCATCGCCCCGCATGACCGCATCTTCGAAAAGACCGTGTCGAACATGCAGGAGGTGGCCGCGCGCGGCGGCAAGATCATCCTGATCACTGACGGCAAGGGCGCGGCGCACGCTACGGTGAAGACGATGGAGACGATCGTTTTGCCGGACGTGCCGGAAATCATCTCGCCGATCATCTACGCGCTGCCGATCCAGATGCTCGCCTACTTCACCGCCGTGTTCATGGGTACGGACGTCGACCAGCCTCGCAACCTGGCGAAATCGGTAACGGTGGAATAGGTCTCGTTTAAAAACTTCGCCATTCCAAAGCGCCTTCCGGTTCAGTAGTGTCGCGCTGCAAACACACGCTGCGGTGAACCATGTCGGACGCTCTCAAGACCTCAGGCATGACCCGGCTGAGAAACTATTTCCTGACCGGCTTCGTCGTTTGCGCGCCGCTCGCGATTACCGCCTACATTGCCTGGTCGCTTATCGGCTGGGTCGATTCCTGGGTCAAACCCTACATTCCGGTACGCTACAATCCGGACACCTACCTGCCGTTTCCAGTGCCGGGTTTTGGGCTGATCGTTGCCCTGATCCTCATCACTTTCATCGGCTTTATGACCGCCAATATCGTTGGCCGCGCCATCGTCAACTTCGGCGAGCGCCTGCTTGGTCGCATGCCGCTGGTGCGCGGCATCTACCGTTCGCTGAAGCAGATTTTCGAGACGGTGCTGTCGAACAAGGGCGACATGTTCCGCCAGGTCGGGTTGGTAGAATATCCGCGCAAAGGGGTCTGGTCGCTTGTCTTCGTCGCCAGCGAGAAGGAAACCGAGATCAACCAGAAGCTCGACCGGGAAGGCGATCCGCTGATTGCCGTGTTCATGCCGTGTACGCCCAACCCGACGACAGGCTTTCTGATGTATGTGCCGAAATCCGACATCGTATCGCTCGACATGACGATCGAGGACGGAGCCAAGCTGATCGTGTCGGCCGGCCTGGTGGCGCCAGCTGTCAAAATGATGACGGTGAACGGCGAGCAGATCCACGGCGCGCTTGCCAATCCTCCGCTCGACACGATGCCTCAGCCGGCACGCAGGAGCCGCACGGCCTCGTCGCGGCCGAACAGATAGAGCAACAGGCGTAGCGCCGTGCCGCGTTCGGACTGCAGTTCCGGATCGCGCGACAGGATCAGCCGCGCATCGTCGCGAGCGGCCTCGAGCAGGTCGGCATGCACCTCGATGCGCGCCACCTGGAAGCCCGGCGTGCCGGACTGGCGGGTGCCGAGCAACTCGCCTTCGCCGCGTAGCTTCAGATCCTCTTCGGCGATACGGAAACCGTCCTCGGTCTCCCGCATCACCGACAAACGGCGTTTTGCCGTCTCGCCAAGCGGGTCCTTGTAGAGCAGCACGCAGGATGAAGGCTTGTCGCCACGCCCGACCCGGCCGCGCAATTGGTGCAACTGGGCGAGGCCAAAGCGCTCGGCATGCTCGATGACCATGATCGTCGCATCAGGCACATCGACGCCGACCTCGATGACGGTGGTGGCGATCAGGATACGGGTGTCGCCCTGTTTAAAGGCGCGCATCGCCTCGTCTTTGTCGGTGCCTTTCATGCGGCCGTGCACCAGGCCAATGCGGTCGCCGAACAGTGGCTTCAGCGAGGCAAAACGGTCCTCGGCCGACATCAGTTTGATTTCCTCGGATTCCTCGACCAGCGGACAGATCCAGTAGATTTTCTGGTCATCGGCGACGGCGTCGAGCATGCGTCCGATCAGTTCGTCGAGCCGTTCAAGCGGCAAGGTGACGGTGCGGATTGGCTGGCGGCCGGCCGGCTTTTCCGTCAGCTTCGACACATCCATGTCGCCGAATGCAGTCAGCACCAGCGTTCGCGGTATCGGCGTTGCCGTCATCACCAGCATGTCGGGCGCGTCGCCCTTGGCGGTGATCGCAAGGCGCTGGTGGACGCCGAAACGGTGCTGCTCGTCGACGACGGCGAACACGAGGTCATGGAACGTAACCGTTTCCTGGAACAGCGCATGAGTGCCGACGACGATGTCGATGTCACCATTGGCCAGCCCGGTCAGCGTGTCGGCACGCTCGCGGCCCTTTTCGCGACCGGTGAGGACGGCGACACGCAGCCCGGCCCGTTCCGCCAACGGCGCAATCGTTGCAAGATGCTGGCGCGCCAGGATTTCGGTCGGTGCCATCAATGCCGCCTGGCCGCCGGCCTCGACGGCACGCGCCATGGCAAGCAGCGCGATCACCGTCTTGCCGGAGCCGACATCGCCCTGCAAAAGGCGCAGCATGCGTTCGGGGTCGCCGAGATCGGCGTTGATTTCGGCAAGCGCCATTTCCTGCGACATGGTCAGCGAATAGGGTAGTGCCACGCGAAGTTGCTCGACTATGCGGCCGTCGCCGACGAGTGGCCGGCCCGATAATCGGCGGACCTTGGCCCGCACCAGCGCCAGCGATACCTGGCCGGCCAAGAACTCGTCATAGGCAAGGCGCCGCCATGCTGCGCCGTCGACCGAGACGTCGATCGGGTCGGCAGGATTGTGGATGCGGTTGAGCGCATCGGTGAAAGCAGGAAAGGCATGGCGGCGCCGGAACTCGCCGTCCTGCCATTCGGGCAGCACCGGCAGGCGGGCCAGCGCCTGGCCGATGGCCCGGCGCAGCACCTTGCCCGAGAGCCCGGCGGTCAGCGGATAGACCGGCTCGACCAGCGGCAGGTTTTCCGCGTCGCCGGCAAGTGCGATATGGTCGGGGTGAACCATGGTCGGGCGGCCGTTGAACCATTCCATGCGGCCTGAGACGACGACATGCTCGCCTACGGGCATTGCTTTTTCGAGATAGGCAGCATGGGCATGGAAGAAGGTCAGCGCGATCTCGCCGGTGTCGTCATGGGCGTAGACCCGGTACGGGACCGACCTGTTGCCGCGTGGCGGCGGCTGGTGGCGGTCGATGCGTACGTCGAGTGTGACAATGGCGCCCTCGGCCGAACCGGCGATGCCCGGGCGGTTGCGGCGGTCGATGACAGTATGCGGCAGCACGAACAAGAGGTCGCCGGCGCGCGCGGCCCGGTCGCCGAGGTCGGCTGCTACGACTTTTTCGATCAGGGCGCCAACTTTCGGCCCGACGCCGGCAAGCGAGGTGATCGGGACAAACAGCGGATCGAGGAGGGAAGGACGCATGATGTCAGCTTATGTTGCGGCGACTGTAGCGCAAGGCTGACACCGCCTTCTATCCACGCTATATGCGCCGCCTAGGCAAGGATGTTGCAAGATGACCGGAACGAAACGATCAAGCGAGGGCCTCGATGCCCGCCGCCGCAAGCTTTTGTTTCGTTCGTGGCACCGCGGCATGCGCGAGATGGACCTTATACTCGGCAGCTTCGCCGACGCCGAGATCGGCGCCTTGACCGGCGACGAAATCGACCAATATGAGAGGCTCCTCGATATTCCCGACACCGAATTCCTGCCTCTCGTCACTGGCGAACGCCCGGTTCCGGCGGATGTCGACTGTGCCGTCCTGCAAAAAATCCTGGCTTCGCGCCGGGAGATGACCTTCTGAACAACGTGTAGCCATGAGCCTTATCCCTACGATCGGTCTGCCGAAAGGCCGCGCCGGCCAGTTCATTGTCGATGGCGTCGCCGACGGCTACGAAGCCTTTGCCCTGGTGCAGGCTGCGCACGAGATCGCCCCCGACAAGCCGGTGCTGTTCGTGGCCCGCGACGGCCAGCGCCTGCCGGCGATCGTCGAGGCGCTTGCCTTTGCCGCGCCGGGCCTCCCGGTGCTGGAACTGCCGGCCTGGGATTGCCTGCCTTATGACCGTGTCTCGCCCGGCGCCGATGCCGCCGCAAGGCGGCTCGATGCACTGGCTGCAATGATTGCGCTGGCGAAGAAGCCCCACCGCGCCGTCGTCCTCACCACCGCGAATGCGCTGTTGCAACGCATTCCGCCGGCTGAACTCGTCGAGGCGCAGATCTTCCACGCCAAACCGGGCAACCAGATAGACATGAACGTGCTGGTGTCGCGGCTGGAGAATTCCGGCTTCGAGCGAGTGCCGACGGTGCGCGGTATCGGCGAATTCGCGGTGCGCGGCGGCATTCTCGATCTGCTCGCGCCCGGCTGGACTGAGGCGCTGCGCCTCGATTTCTTCGGCGATACGCTGGAATCGATCCGCGTCTTCGATACCGCAACACAGCGCACCACCGGCCAGCGCAAGTCGATGGCGCTACAGGCGATGAGCGAGGTGGCGCTGACGCCAGAGACGATCAGCCGCTTCCGCCGCGCCTACATCGAAGCCTTTGGCGCGCCCTCGCGCGAAGATGGACTCTATGCGGCGGTCAGCGAGGGCAGGCGGTTTGCCGGCATGGAGCACTGGCTGCCGTTCTTCTATGAGCGGTTGGAAACCGTGTTCGATTATTTGCCGGATGCGCCGGTGGTGTTTGATCATCTGGCGCATGAGGCACTGGCCGAGCGCCATGCGCTGATCCTCGATCATTATGAGGCGCGCAAAAAACAGGCCGACGGCGCCTTGAAGGATGCCGTGCCCTACAAGCCGGTGTCGCCGGATTTGCTTTATCTGTCGCCCGAAAACCTGATTGCCTCGCTTGGCCCACGCGAAGCGATAGACTTCACGTCCTTCGATGCGCCCGATGCCGGTGCGAAAAAGGTTTTCCATGCTGGCTCGCGCCATGGTCGCAGCTTCGTCGAGGAGCGCGCCGACCCTAACGCCAACGTCTTCGACGTCGTCGTAAAACACATTTCCGACGAGCGCGCTGTAGGCCGCCGTGTCCTCGTCGCCGGCTGGACTGAAGGTTCGCTCGACCGGCTCGGCCAAATCCTGGCCGAGCATCATCTTGGCAATCTGAAACCGGTGGCGACGCTTGCCGAAGCCGAAAAGCTTGAGCCTGGGCAAGCGGGACTGGCCGTGCTGCCGCTCGAATCCGGCTTCGAGACGGAGAAACTGGTCGTCATCGCCGAGCAGGACATTCTCGGCGACCGACTGATCCGGCGTTCGAAGCGCAAGAAGCGCGCGTCCGACTTCATCGCCGAGGCTTCGGCATTGTCCTCAGGCGATATCGTCGTCCATGCCGACCATGGCATTGGCCGCTTCATCGGGCTGCGCACCATCGAGGCGCTCGGTGCGCCGCACGATTGCCTCGAAATCCACTATGCCGGCGACGATCGGCTGTTCTTGCCGGTGGAAAACATCGAGTTGCTGTCGCGCTATGGCTCGGATTCGGCCGAGGCGACACTCGACAAGCTTGGCGGCGGCGCCTGGCAGTCGCGCAAGGCACGGCTGAAGAAACGCCTGCTCGACATGGCCGGGCAGTTGATCCGCATCGCCGCCGAGCGACAAATGCGGGCCGCACCGGCGCTGCTGCCGGCGGAAGGCCTCTATGGCGAGTTTGCAGCGCGTTTCCCCTATGAGGAAACCGACGACCAGCAAACGGCGATCGATTCGGTCAGGGATGATCTGGGCGCTGGAAAGCCGATGGACCGGCTGATCTGCGGCGATGTCGGCTTCGGCAAGACCGAAGTCGCGCTTCGTGCTGCCTTCATCGCGGCGATGGAAGGCTTTCAGGTCGCGGTGGTGGTGCCGACGACATTGTTGTCGCGCCAGCATTTCAAGACCTTCTCGCAGCGCTTCTCCGGCCTGCCGATCCGCGTCGCCCAGGCCTCGCGGCTGGTCGGCGCCAAGGAACTGGCCGAGACCAAGAAGGGCGTCGCCGAAGGCCAAGTCGACATTGTCATCGGCACGCACGCACTGCTCGGCTCCTCGATCTCGTTCAAGAATCTCGGCCTGCTGATCATCGACGAGGAGCAGCATTTCGGCGTCAAGCACAAGGAGCGGCTGAAGGATCTCAAGACCGACGTCCACGTTCTGACGCTATCGGCGACGCCGATCCCGCGAACGCTGCAGCTTGCCTTGACCGGGGTGCGTGAGTTGTCGCTGATCGCCACGCCGCCGGTCGATCGCATGGCCGTGCGCACCTTCATCTCCCCTTTCGATCCGCTGGTCATCCGCGAGACGCTGCTGCGCGAGCGCTACCGTGGCGGCCATTCTTTCTATGTCGTACCGCGCATCAGCGATCTCGCGGAAATCCATGATTTCCTGCGCGAATCCGTGCCTGAGCTGAAAGTGGCCGTGGCCCATGGTCAGATGCCGCCCGGCGAACTCGACGACATCATGAACGCCTTCTATGACGGCCAGTACGATGTGCTTTTGTCGACCACAATCGTCGAATCCGGCCTCGATATTCCGACTGCCAATACGCTGATCGTACACCGCGCCGATATGTTCGGCCTGTCTCAGCTCTATCAGCTGCGCGGGCGCGTCGGCCGCTCTAAGGTGCGCGCCTACGCGCTGTTCACGCTGCCCGCCAACCGCAAGCTCACCGATACAGCCGAGCGCCGGCTGAAAGTGCTGCAGTCGCTCGATACGCTAGGCGCCGGTTTCCAGCTGGCCAGCCACGACCTCGACATTCGCGGCGCCGGCAATCTGCTTGGCGAAGAGCAGTCGGGCCACATCAAGGAGGTCGGCTTCGAGCTCTACCAGCAGATGCTGGAGGAGGCAGTGGCCGAAGTGAAGGATTCCGGCGAGGTGCAGGACGGCGGCTGGTCGCCGCAGATCGCCGTCGGCACAGCGGTGATGATCCCGGAAAGCTATGTCCCGGATCTGCAGCTCAGGTTGGCGCTCTATCGCCGCCTTGGCGATCTCGAAAACACTGAAGAGATCGACGCTTTTGGCGCCGAGCTTATCGACCGTTTCGGGCCGCTGCCGGAAGAGGTGAAGCATTTATTGAAGATCGTCTTCATCAAGGCACTTTGCCGCAAGGCCAATGTCGAAAAACTCGATGCCGGACCGAAAGGCGTCGTCATCCATTTCCGCAAGCGCGAATTCCCCAATCCGGTCGGGCTGGTCAAGCTCATCGGCGAACAGGGTTCGCTGGCCAAGATCCGGCCGGACCAGAGCGTCGTCTTCAGCCGCGACTGGCCGACGCCCGAAAAGCGGCTGGCAGGCTCAGCGGTTGTCATGACGCAGCTGGCACGGCTGGTGGAGAAGGCGGCGGCGTAGCAGGGTATCGCTGGTGCTCTGGACCATGACGGCGCTGGTACTTTCGCCCTGCCGTGCCATTCGCCAGCGCTGAGATTCCGGTCTAGAATAGGAAATCGGCTTCGTGTATGCAGCCGCGACCCCATATGGGGCGGATTGGCGGGCGATGGCGTCCGCGTGAAAAGAGCGTTAGGTGCTTCGATGACGAAATGGTCGCCGAATTCGTGGAGAGCTAAGCCGATCCAGCAGGTTCCTGCCTATCCGGACCTTGCCGCGCTGAGGAACACGGAAGCCCAGCTCGCCACCTTTCCGCCGCTGGTTTTTGCAGGTGAGGCACGCAAGCTGAAGAAGCAGCTTGCAGCCGTCGCTGCCGGTGACGCATTCCTTCTGCAAGGTGGCGATTGCGCCGAGAGCTTCGCCGAACATGGCGCGGACAATATCCGCGACTTCTTCCGCGTCTTCCTGCAGATGTCGGTGGTGCTGACCTTCGCTGGCGCTCAACCGGTGGTGAAGGTCGGCCGTGTCGCCGGCCAGTTCGCCAAGCCGCGCTCGTCCGACAATGAGACCAAGGGCGGTGTGACGCTGCCCAGCTATCGCGGCGACATCATCAACGGCATCGAGTTCGATGCCAAGTCGCGCATTCCCGATCCTGCAAGACAGGAGATGGCGTACCGCCAGTCGGCGGCGACGCTCAACCTTTTGCGCGCCTTCGCCCAGGGCGGCTACGCCAGCCTGGAGAACGTGCATCAATGGATGCTCGGGTTCGTCTCCGACAGCCCGCAGGGCGAGAAATACGAGTCGCTCGCCAACCGCATCACCGAGACGATGGACTTCATGAAGGCCGTCGGCATCACCTCGGAGACCAATTATGCGCTGCGCGAGACCGATTTCTATACCAGCCATGAGGCGCTGCTGCTCGGTTATGAAGAGGCGCTGACCCGCGTCGATTCGACCTCGGGCGACTGGTACGCCACCTCTGGCCACATGATCTGGATCGGCGATCGCACGCGCCAACCCGACCATGCGCATGTCGAATATTGCCGCGGCATCAAGAACCCGCTGGGGCTGAAATGCGGGCCGTCGCTGACGCCGGACGGCCTGTTGCAACTCATCGATCTGCTCAATCCGGAGAACGAGCCCGGCCGGCTGACGCTGATCGCTCGTTTCGGCTCCGATAAGGTTGCCGACCATCTGCCGAGGCTGGTGCGAGCGGTACAGAAGGAAGGCCGCAGTGTGGTGTGGTCTTCCGATCCGATGCATGGCAATACGATCGAGGCCGCCGGCTACAAGACACGGCCGTTTGACCGCATCCTGAAGGAGGTGCAGACGTTCTTCGAGGTGCACCGCGCCGAAGGCACGCATCCCGGCGGCATACACATCGAGATGACAGGCAAGAACGTCACCGAATGCACCGGTGGTGCCCGCGCCATCACCGCCGAAGAATTGCAGGATCGCTACCACACCCATTGCGATCCGCGGCTCAACGCCGACCAGGCGATCGAATTGGCGTTCCTGGTGTCCGATCTGCTCAAGAAGAGCCATCCGGTCCAGCACAAGCAGGCCGTCAACGGCTGATTAGAACGTATTCGATCATCGAGGTGGTCAGCGAAACGCGTCCGGCGGGTGTCGCATTTGCTCGTGCCTAACGCACGCAAAACTGGAATCCTGCGAAGCGACGGCAATTGCATCGGGAGGCCGATATGGCTGACAGTCACACCGGATCATGCTTGTGCGGGGCAGTGCGGTTCCAGACACGAGGACCGCTGCGCGGTGTTATCTACTGCCATTGCTCGCAGTGCCGGAAGCAGAGCGGGCATTTTTATGCGGCGACCAATGTTGCCGACCGCGACATCACGATCACGGGCGCGGACAGCATCACCTGGTACGAGGCATCTTCGTTTGCCAGACGGGGTTTCTGCAAGACATGCGGCTCGCTGCTGTTCTGGAAGCCGACGGATGATGGCTATGTTTCAGTCCTGGCCGGGCTGTTCGACGCGCCAACCGGACTTCAAGGGGAATGTCACATCTTCGTCGGCGACAAGGGCGACTATTACGCGGTCGACGACGGGCTGCCGCAGTTCGAGAAGTCAACGCCGTCGATCAAGGTGGCAGGCGACTGATTTTTGAAGAGGTCGCCTTATTCCCTTGGTCCAGCCATTGCGCTAATCCCCTGCCGGTGATTCCGAAGGGTTTTGGCATGCAGCGGCTGATCGACGCTTTTTACAACTCGGTGCGGGCGTTTCGCAAACTGGCCGCCAGCGAGGAGGCCTTCCAGCTGGAGCTGACGCTGCTTGTGCTTGCCTTGCCGCTCGGCTGGTTCCTTTCGGAATCGTGGCGCGGCTATGCGCTGCTGATCGGCGCGGTGCTGCTCATGATCATGATCGAGGTGCTGAACACCGGCATCGAGGCGGCCTGCGACGCGTTCAGCCGTGAATTCAACGTCGATATCCAACTGGCCAAGGATTGCGGTTCGCTGGCGGTGCTTATTTCGGTGGTAATCGCTGCAGGCGTCTGGGGCGTCGCCATCGTCGAGCGGATCCTCGGGGTGCCGATCTGACGTTTCAGACACTACATGCCGTCACTGCATTTCTCGTTTTGACCATGATCTTTTCCGAAAAACCGGTACCACTTTTCGGGATCATGGTCTGAGGGAACCGACATGACCAATACCGCCGGATTTCTGCTGCTTGAACGTGAGGGCCTGCCGGACGATCTGCGCTGGCTGGCCGAAAAATATCCGCGCAAGATCTGGCAGGCGCATGCCAACATTCACGGCGTGGCCAATATGTGGCTGCAGCGGCACGATATGTTCCGCGAGCTTGGCGACATGCTCACCAGTGGTATCGGCGATTATCGAGAAGGTAGGCTGAACGCGCCGGAATTCGCGCGCTGGTTCGCGCCGCGCCTCAACCATTTCCTCGGCAATCTCGACGGCCATCACAATGTCGAGGACCATCATTATTTCCCGGTCTTCGCCAGGGCCGAGACCCGTCTGAAGCGCGGCTTCGAGATTCTCGATGCCGATCACCACACAATCCATGAGGGACTGGAGCGCAATGCCGAGGCGGCAAATGCCTTCATCCGCACGCTTCAGGAGAGCGAGGTCAAGCAGCGCTTCGCCGCCGATGCCTATGCCGACGAGAACAGCCGGCTGATCGCCATGCTGACCAGGCATCTTGCCGACGAGGAAGACCTGATCATCCCGCTGATCCTGGAAAAGGGTGACCGTGCGCTCGGCATAGATTGACGATCAGCTTCCCTTGCGAAGCTCCTTCTTGGCGAAGAAGTGCGACGCCACCCAGCCGAGGATAGCCACAACCAGGCCGATTGCCAGAGCGATCAGCAGCCGCTCGTGACGGGCCAGTGCCTGGCCGACGATGCGCTCGGCACCCAGCCCGAACACATAACCGACCGTGCAGAACAGCGCCGCCCAGACCACCGATGAGATGGCGTTGAGGATGGCGAAACGCGACGCGGCAATGCCGGACAGCCCCGCCGCGATACCACCGACCAGGCGCAGGCCATAGATGTAGCGGTTCGACAGCACGAAGATGTTGGGATGAGAGGTGACGAGACGATAGGCGTGGCTGAAGCCCGGCCGGGCACGGAGCCTGATCACGAATTTATGGTCAGCGAAGCTCCGCCCCAAGATGAAGAAGAACGTGTCGCCACCGAAAGCGCCGAGCGCTGCCGCGAGGAAAGCCTGCCACAGGACGAAAACATGCTGATACGCGAAGAAACCGCCAAGGATGGCGGCGCTTTCGCCCTCGGCCACGCAGCCCAGGAAAACCGCGACCAACCCATATTGCTCAATGAGACGATGGATGGCTTCCGTCATGAAGACGTTCGCTGCTTCGACAGAATGCCGTCGATGCGCTTCACCTGCTCGGCCAGCCGGGCGATCTCGTCTCGCATGCCGATGATCTGGCTGTGGCGCAGTTCGTCGAGCTTTTCGTGTAACGCCATGATCTCGATCTCGGCCTTGAGGTTAACCTCATAGTCGTGGGCGGCGTCGATTCGATCGCGCTCGGTCTGGCGGTTCTGCGCCATCATGATCACTGGCGCCTGCAGGGCGGCAACCATGGAAAGCACGAGATTGAGGAAGATGAATGGATAGGGATCGAAGGCGGCGCTCGACAAGAGCCAGACATTGCCTGCCGTCCACAGGATCAGGAAGCCAATGAATGCCAGGATGAAGGACCACGAGCCGCCGATCCGGGCGATGGTGTCGGCCAGGCGATCTCCAAACGTCTGGTGAAAGGCGACGGCCTTGTTGGTGTCCTTGGAGATCGTGGTGCGCTCGAGCGTAGATTGCAGTACCCGGCTTTCGAGCGCGCTGAGGCCGTCCGGCTTTCGCTTCAGCCAGCGGCTTGCCAGGTCCTCGATCGTTTTGTTCATCGTCGCCTCCGTCGTCAGCGATGAGGTAGAAGCTGCCGGTTCATACGGGAAGTGGTAGATTGACGCGATGGGATCAGGAAACAATGGTGGATTTTCAGAAAATTCGCGCCCGTGCAGCAAAACGCAAAGGCGGTGAGGCAGCCCTTACGTCGCTGCTGGGTCCAATGCCTGACAATGCCGCGGTGGCAAAGATTGCGGATGACCGGATCCTGTCGACCATGGCTGAGCGGGTCTTTGCCGCCGGCTTCGTCTGGCGCGTCATCGAGCAGAAATGGCCGGGTTTCGAGGAAGCATTTCTTGGCTTCGAACCGAAGCGGCTGCTATTCCAGCCTGACGATTTCTGGCACGATCTCACGGCCGACAAGCGCATCGTGCGCAATCCGCAGAAGATCAAATCCGTACGCGACAACGCGGCCTTCGTCGAGCGTGTGTCGAAGGAGCACGGCGGCTTCGGCAAGTTCCTGGCCGATTGGCCGGCGGATGACCAGGTCGGGTTGATGACCTATCTGGGCAAGCACGGCAGCCGGCTCGGCGGCAATACCGGCCAGTATTTTCTGCGCTGGCTTGAGTGGGACGCTTTTGTTGTCTCGGCCGATATGGCGGCCGCACTGCGCGATGCCGGACTCGACATCGCGGAGAGCCCGACGTCGAAGAGGGATTTGGGCAGGATCCAAGCGCAGATCAACGCCTGGGCGGCGGAAACCGGGCTGCCGCGCCGACACATTTCCCGTATTCTGGCAATGTCGATCGGCGAGAACCATCCGCCGGAAGCCTTGCGCGAATATATGGGCGAATAGGATCGATTGTTTGGTCCAAACGAACGCCATTGCCCGACGAATTTTGCCGCGCTAAACCCACGGGCATGACGACAGACAGGACCGCTCCAGACATATTGCGCATCGCCGTCGCCCAGCTCAATCCGACGGTCGGCGACGTCGCCGGCAATCTCGCCAAGGCGCGCGAGGCGAGGGCGGATGCCGCCCGCCAAGGCGCCGACCTCGTGCTGTTCACCGAGCTTTTCCTTGCCGGCTATCCGCCTGAGGATCTGGTGCTGAAGCCGGCATTCCTGACGGCGTGCGAGCGGGCGGCGGAGGATTTCGCCGGCGATACCGCCGACGGCGGCCCGGGCTTCATCATCGGCACGCCGTTGAAGCGCAAGACCGGCACGCACAATTCGATCATCTTTGCTGATGGCGGCAAAATCCTTGCCGAACGCTACAAGCTCGATCTGCCGAATTATGGTGAGTTCGACGAGAAGCGCGTCTTCCAGGCCGGCCCCGAGATCCAGGGGCCGGTCAATTTCCGCGGCGTGCGCGTGGGAGTGCCTATCTGCGAAGACATCTGGGGCGAAGTTGCCGTCTGCGAGACGCTGGCCGAAAGCGGCGCCGAAATCCTGCTGGTGCCGAACGGCTCGCCCTACTATCGCGGCAAGGTCGATGTCCGCCACCAGATCGTCATCCGCCAGGTCATCGAATGCGGACTGCCGATCATCTATGCCAACCAGCTTGGCGGCCAGGACGAACTGGTCTTCGACGGCGCATCGTTTGCCATCGGTTCTGACAAGACGCTGGCCTTCCAGATGAGCCAGTTCGAGGAGACGGTCAACGTCACCACCTGGAAGCGAAAGAATGACATCTGGGTCTGCTCTGACGGACCGATGTCGAAAATCCCTGAAAAGGAGGAGGCCGACTATCGCGCCTGCATGTTGGGCTTGCGCGACTACGTCAACAAGAACGGCTTCAAGAATGTCGTGCTTGGCCTTTCCGGCGGCATCGATTCGGCGATCTGCGCGGCACTTGCCGTCGATGCGCTGGGCGAGGAGCGGCTGCGCGCCGTGATGATGCCTTACCGCTACACTTCGAAGGACTCGCTCAAGGACGCCGAGGACTGCGCCCGCGCGCTCGGCTGCCGCTACGATATCGTGCCGATCTTCGAGCCGGTCGAGGGCTTCCTGCACACACTGACGCAGCTTTTCGAGGGCACCAAGGAAGGCATCACCGAGGAAAACCTGCAGAGCCGTGCCCGCGGCACCATCCTGATGGCGATTTCCAACAAGTTCGGCTCGATGGTGGTCACTACCGGCAACAAGAGCGAGATGTCGGTAGGCTATGCCACGCTTTATGGCGACATGAATGGCGGCTTCAATCCGATCAAGGATCTCTACAAGATGCAGGTCTATGCGCTGGCGCGCTGGCGCAACGCGCATGTGCCGCCGGGTGCGCTCGGTCCGTCCGGCGAGGTGATCCCGAATAATATCATCGACAAGGCGCCCTCGGCGGAACTGCGAGAGAACCAGACCGACCAGGATTCGCTGCCGCCCTATCCGGTGCTCGATGACATATTGGAGTGCCTGGTCGAGAACGAGATGGGCGTCGACGAGATCGTTGCGCGCGGCCATGACCGGGCGACCGTGACGCGCGTCGAGCACCTGCTTTACGTCGCCGAATACAAGCGCCGGCAGGCGGCGCCCGGCGTGAAGATCACCAGGAAAAATTTTGGCCGCGACCGCCGCTATCCCATTACCAACCGGTTCAGGGATGGCGGGTAGGCGATTGGCTTGCATAACGGTTTAGCCATGGCCAACTTTGAGATCAGCTTTGACCTGTCGCAGATCGACTTCCGGGCGACGTCCGACATTTTGAAGCAGAGCTATTGGGGCAGCGGCCGCAGCGATGAACTGCACCGCCGCGCCTTTGCCAATTCACTGTGCGTCGGCGCCTATGTCGGCGGCAATCAGGTCGGCTTTGGTCGGGCGATCACCGACCGTACGGTATTTGCCTATCTCGCCGACATCATTGTCTGGCCCGGGTATCGCGGGCAAGGCATCGGAACCCGGCTTGTCCAGGCGCTTATCGATCATCCGGATTGCAAGACTGTCACGCATTGGAGCCTGTCGACCAACGACGCCCATGCGGTTTACGAGAAGCTCGGCTTCAGACCTTCCACCGACGGCCGCTATATGCGCCTCGACCGTATCACGGCAACCTGAAACAGGGGCAGCGCACAACCCGCGATTGTTGCAAAATCGTCTCACTGCTTGGACCAGATGCGCTTTGGACTATCTACTGACTTGGCGCGGCGTTGAGGCGTCTCTATAAACGCCTTTCCGCGATCCCCTTGGGGAGGACCGAAATGCCAGGATTTGACATCGTTATGCGAGGCCGCGAAGCCTAGGTCTCAATCGGCAAGCCAGAAGGTTCTTACCTTTGCGGCGAAGCCGAGCTGAGAACAGGCGTTCGTCGATGCCGGTCGCCGCCCGTATTCGGGCGAGCCGCCAATTCCTTGGGTGTTAATTCGCCCGACGCGGTTTTTTCAATTTTCGACCTTTTCCGGGATCGGGCTCGTTTGCGCCCGAATGACATCATGGCTCGTTTTCGAATAGATTTGCGCGCGGGCGCCTTTCGCAGCGTTCTTGGCTTCACGCTCAGCCATTGGCGGCGTCAGCCGTGGCGGCTTGCCGGCATTATGGGCACGTTCCTGCTGTCGACCTTGGCCGACGTGCTGACGCCGCTCTATTCCGGCCGGCTGGTGGATGCCGTCGCTAGCAGTGCTGCGGCCGACGATGTTGCGTGGAACGCGGCGATGGCGGCCTTTTCGATGCTGGTTGCCCTGGCGCTCACCGGTGTCGTGCTACGCAATCTCGCCTTCATGGCCATTGTCGAGCTGACGTTGAAGATGATGGCGGATATCGCCGCTGACGCCTTCCACCGCGTACAGCGCTTCTCCACCGACTGGCACGCCAACAGCTTCGCCGGATCGACGGTGCGCAAGATAACGCGCGGCATGTGGGCGCTCGACCTGCTCAACGACACGATCCTGATCGCGCTGCTGCCGTCGGTCGTCATGCTCGTCGGCTCGACGCTGCTGCTTGGCTGGTTCTGGCCGCTGATGGGTGCTGTCGTCGCCATCGGTTCGGTTCTGTTCATCGCGGTGACGACGATGCTGTCGCTTGGCTATGTCGCGCCCGCGGCAAGGCTTGCAAATGCGTGGGATACACGGCTTGGCGGCTCGCTGGCCGATGCGGTGAGCTGCAACGCCGTGGTCAAGGGTTTTGGCGCCGAGGAACGCGAGGAGACGCGGCTTGCCGAGGTCGTCGCCAAATGGCGCGGTCGCACGCGCCGCACCTGGATGCGCGGCACCGTCAACGGCACCACGCAAGGGACGATGCTGCTGCTTTTGAGGGCAGCGGTCATCGGCTTCTCCCTGCTTTTGTGGTCGTGGGGGCAGGCGAGCGCCGGCGATGTCGCCTTCGTGCTGACCTCATTCTTCGTGCTGCAAGGCTATCTGCGCGACATCGGCACGCATATCCGCAATCTGCAGCGCTCGATCAACGACATGGAGGAACTGGTCGACTTCCAGTCCGAACCACTCGGCATCGAGGATCGGCCCGGAGCCAAACCGATCCGGATCACCGATGGCCGTATCACCTTCGACAAGGTAACGTTCCATTATGGCAGCCACCGCCTGCCGCTCTATCGCGACTTTTCAGTGGATATCGCGCCGGGCGAACGGGTTGGGTTGGTTGGCCATTCGGGCTCCGGCAAGACGACATTCGTCAAGCTGATCCAGCGCCTCTACGACGTGACTGCGGGCAATATCCTGATCGACGGCCAGGATATTGCCAAGGTGGCGCAGGCGTCGCTGCGCGCACAGATCGCAATCGTCCAGCAGGAGCCGATCCTGTTTCACCGGTCGCTGGCCGAAAACATCGCCTATGCCCGGCCGGCCGCCACGCAGGCCGAGATCGAGCACGCGGCGCGGTTGGCCAGCGCGCATGACTTCATCGCCAATTTGCCGAAAGGCTATGGCACGCTGGTCGGCGAGCGCGGCGTAAAGCTGTCGGGCGGCGAGCGTCAGCGTGTTGCAATCGCACGCGCCTTCCTTGCCGATGCGCGCATTCTCATCCTGGATGAGGCAACGTCGAGCCTCGATTCGGAATCGGAGGTGCTGATCCAGCAGGCGATGGAGCGCTTGATGGTCGGCCGCACGACGCTGGTGATTGCCCACCGGCTGTCGACGGTGCGGGCGCTGGACAGGCTTTTGGTGTTCGATCGCGGCCGCATCGTCGAAGAGGGCTCGCATGACCAGCTGATCCGGCTGCAAGGCGGCATCTACCGCCGGCTGTTCGAACGCCAGGCGCTTGAACTGACCAAAGGCCTGGTGATCTGACGGTTGCGGCGCCGCACGTCTTGATAGACG
>NZ_JAMYSP010000042.1:0-54696 GCF_040322015.1 Mesorhizobium sp. M0208
AAATCCCCATAACCATCGCCTGTGGCCCGCGGGTTCCTTCCTCGGGGACTTTCGTACGCCTGCCGGCGCCCGAAACTCTTCACGAAAGCGGATTGGCAGCTCCGGGCCGCAGATCTTTAATTGCGGACATTTAGGTCGGCGTGGGCATCGTCGTGACCTGGCCCGAAGCGGTCACGGGTCCGGTTGAGAGGCAACTGCCGCGAACAAGCGGTAGGGATAGATGGGACTCGCTCGTCAGTGGCGCTGCGCAGGAGAGCCAAGGCGTCGCGCGAGTCATACTCTCAAGAAGCGTGATCTGTGGTATAGAGGCCGGTGAGGGCACGCCGGAGGCGCCGGTCCTACCTGCCTCTGACCTGCGCCTGGCGTGTCGCGAATCTGAACTGAGGCTCAACATGGAGCGGAAGCTCGCTGCCATCCTTGCCATTGATGTTGTCGGTTACTCGGCGCTCATGGAGGTGGATGAAGCGGGCACCTTCGACCGGCTGAAACGGGGCCGCAAAGAGTTGTTCGAGCCGGAAATCGCGACGCGACACGGGCGAATCTTCAAGCTTATGGGAGACGGCCTGCTGGCGGAGTTCGGTAGCGTGGTGGATGCGGTCGAATGCGCGGTCACGCTTCAGCGCGGCATGACGGAACGTAACGCGAGCGTCGCCGAAGACCAGCGCTTCGAAGTCCGGATCGGAATCAACCTTGGGGAAGTGATCGTCGAAGGGGACGATCGCTATGGCGAGGGCGTGAATGTAGCGTCGCGCCTCCAACAACTCGCCGAGCCCGGTGGCATCTGCGTTTCGGAGAAGGTGTCCAAGGAGGTCAGGCAGAAGCTGGCGTTTGCGTTCGAGCCTATGGGCGAGCAGCGGGTGAAGAACATAGCCGAGCCGATATACTGCTATCGCGTCAACCTGCAGCTTCCGAGAGCCGCTCAGGTCGGGCGACTGGCATCGCTGGAATTGCCCGACAAGCCCTCGATCGCGGTCTTGCCTTTCACCAACATGAGCAACGATCCGGAGCAGGAAACCTTTGTCGACGGCTTGACCGAAGACCTGATCACCGACCTATCTCGCTGCGCCGGCCTCTTCGTCATCGCACGCAACTCGACCTTTGCTTACAAAGGGCGGTCGGTCGATGTGCGTTTGGCCGCGCGTGATCTTGGGGTGCGCTATGTGGTTGAAGGCAGCGCCCGGCGCGCCGCGGGGCGCGTGCGCATCAATGCGCAGCTGATCGACGCGATCGGCGGCGATCATATCTGGGCCGAGCGCTACGACAGCAGCCTCGAGGATATCTTTGCAGTGCAGGACGAGGTCACGGCCAAGATCGTCGAAGCCCTGGTCGGCCGATTGGCCGGACAGCCGGCGCGCAAACGGCCGACGAGTCTCGAAGCCTATGACCTCTGTGTACAAGCCCGCGGCGTCAGTTTTCAGACCGGGTTAGGCGCGCAGGAAGCGCGCATGCTGCTGGAGAAGGCGATCAGACTCGATCCCGACTATGCCGAAGCGCATAGCTTGCTGGCCCTCAATCTTTGGCTCGGCTGGCTGTTCTGGAACGAGCCGAAGGAAACCAACCAACCTCGCTCGCTCGCGGAAGCGCAGCAGGCAGTGGCGCTCGACCCTAACGATGCCGGGAACCGGTGGGTGCTGGGCATCATACTTGGTCACGAACGGCGTTTCGCGGAATCGGATGCAGAGTTCGAGGCGACTTTCAAGCTCGATCCCAATCATGCCGATGCCTGGGCGATGCGCTCGGATCTCATCACCTTGAGGGGCGATGCGGTCAAGGGCGTCGAATTCGTGAAGCGGGCGTTGCGGCTCAATCCGCGCCCTCCGGGGTGGTACCATTGGATGGCGGGCCAAGCCTATTATGCGCTCGGCGACTATCAATCCGCGGTCGAGGCTTTACGCAAGCCGGAAACCTACCGCACCACGTCGCGGCGCATGCTTGCGGCAGCCCTCGCGCAGCTCGGACGCCTGGATGAAGCCCGTCAGGAGGCGGAGTTCTTCATGATGAGCAATCCCCATTTCAGCATCAGGCACTGGGCGACATCGCAGCCATTCGACGACGAGGAAGTGCTCCAGCGCTTCGTCGAAGGCTACCGCAAGGCTGGCCTTCCCGACTAAAGAGCGCATCGCTTTGGATCGCCGGCTTGCTCTCGTCAGGACATAGGCTCGTCTTTTGGCTGTGAGGGCAAATGCCCGTGGGTTCCCTCGATCAATGTCCGTTGATGGCGCAACCACGATCTCCAGCGTGATCGCCAGCAAGGTCCGCTTTCAAGAAACTGCGAAGCCGATCTCTACGGCCGAGACCGGGCGCTAACCAGCCGCCCCACTTCCCCACGGGCCATGGAAAGCGCCCTGCCCATCGATGCGCTCGAAGCCGTGCGCGCCGAAGAAATCGCGCTGCGCCTGGATCAGGTTCGAAGTGCCGCGGCCCTGCCGGTAACTGTCGAAATAGGCAAGTGCAGATGACAGGGCCGGCACCGGCGAGCCGGCTTCGGCCGCCCTTGCGACGACACGGCGAAGCGACGGATGTGCCTCCTGCATCAATGAGACGAAAGCCGGCGCCATCAACAGGTTGGTGGCTGCGCCGCCGCCGCCGAAGGCCTCCGCCATCGTATCCAGCAATTGCGAGCGGATGATGCAGCCGGCCCGCCAGATCTTGGCGATGACCGGCATCGGCAGGTTCCAGTTGAATTCCTTCGACGCGCCGCTCATCACCGCGAAGCCTTGCGCGTAGGCGGCGATCTTGCCGGCAAACAGCGCCAGCTCGAGATCGCCGAGCAGGGCGTCCCTGTCTCCGGAAATCTTGCTCACGCCGCCGCCATAGACCTTTTCGGCGGCAAGCCGCTCGTCCTTGATCGACGACAGTACGCGTGCCGCCACAGCCGCCTCGATCGCGGTGGCCGGGATGCCTAGCTGCTGCGCCTCGATCACCGACCATTTGCCGGTGCCTTTCTGGCCGGCGCGGTCGAGGATGATGTCGACCACCGGTTTGCCGGTCTTGGGATCGTCGGCGGCCAGCACCTTGGCGGTGATCTCGATCAGGTACGAATTGAGCCTGCCCGTGTTCCACTGGGAAAACACCTCGGCGATCTCTTTCGGCCCCATGCCGAGCCCGTCGCGCAAGATGCCGTAGATCTCGGCGATCATCTGCATGTCGGCATATTCGATGCCGTTGTGGATGGTCTTGACGAAATGGCCGGCGCCGTCGGTGCCAAGCCACGCCGCGCAAGGCTCGCCCTTGAACTTGGCCGAGATCGCGGTCAGCACCTTTTCGACGCGCTTCCAGGACTCTTCGGTACCGCCGACCATGATCGAGGGACCGTGGCGTGCGCCCTCCTCGCCGCCGGACACGCCCATGCCGATGAAGGTCAGGCCCGAATCGGTAAGCTCGGAGAAGCGACGCATCGTATCGCGGAAATTGGCATTGCCGGCGTCGATGACGATGTCGTTGGCCGACAGCACGCCGCGCAATGCCGCGATCTGCTCGTCGACCGGCTTGCCGGCCAGCACCATGATGATGATCGGCCGCGGCGGCCGGATCGCGGCGGCCAGTTCTTCGAGGCTGTAGCAGGGCACCACCCTATCCCGAAGCGCGCCGGCATTTTCGACAAAGGCATCGGTGCGCGCCGCGGTGCGATTGAAGACGGCGATGCGGTGCCCCTTCTCGGCGATGTTGAGCGCCAGGTTGGAGCCCATCGTGCCAAGGCCGATCAGGCCGATTTCGGCTTTTTCCATCGTTTCTTCCCTGCTTTCGGATCTTGTTGGTTTGAGCCCGCGATTGGGTTGGACGCCCATTCTTGATGGCGATGATTGACGGGGGTTCGCGGCCGCGTCAACCGCCTCGCCGAATTGTCTTGCGTGGACCAGCGCTCTCGTCACGGCCTGATGTCGATCGGCGCCTCAATCTTCACCATCTCGAAATCCGAGACCAGGATATCGAGCCGCGCCGTCCACCGGCCGGCGACCGGAATGACGAGATCGTCGACGCGCCAGGTGCCGTCGCCAAGCCTCGTCGCCGGGCGCTTGATGGGTTCGATGCCGGAATCGGGCTTTGACAGCACCAGTGTTACCTGCTTGGCGTCGAGCGGGCCGAAATCGCCGGTCATGATGAAGATCGAAGCGGCAACAGGCCCGGCATGGCCGGGCGCAATGCTGAGGTCGGCCATCGCTTGCAGCGTGTGGATATGCACCGACGCCGGCTGTGCCGCGGCGATCGCCAGCGCGCGCGGCGGCGGCGTGAAGCGCCAGCCGGCGGCAACGCCGAAGATCGCCAGCACGATCAGCACCTCGATGGCGATCGAGCGGGCCAGCCGCCGCTGGACTTCCGTTTCGCCCGCCTCAGCCGGGGCCGTAAGCTTGAAGCGATTGACGGCGGCGAGCGTGAACAGAAAGACGAGCAGCACCAGCTTGAGCAGCAGCAGCCGGCCGTAAGCGGTATGGACCAGCGCCGACGGCGTTTGCACCTGGATGACGGCGAGCACGATGCCGGCTGCCGCAAGCACCGCCACGACGAACAGGATCGCTCGTGAAAACCGGCGCAGCAACGGCCCGGCTTTGTCCGGCTGCCGTTTCAAGGCAAGACCGAGCGGCGCCAGCGCCCCGGACCAAATCGCGATACCAGTGGCGTGCAGAAACACCATCGGCCGGGTCAGCCATTGCGGCTCGGCGGCACTGGCATGCCCGCTGGCGGCAAGTGCTGCGCCAACGCCAACCAGTCCGGCCAGGGCGAGCGGCCTTGCGTCGGCGCGCGGCACGACCAGCGACAACAGGCCAAGGCCGAGCGCCATCAGCGCGATCAGCACTGTCCAGCCGAAGCTGGTGCCGAGCCCGGTCTGCCAGATGACCGGCTGCGCCAGCCGGGCAAGCGGCGCGCCAAGCGCATCCAGGCCCTGGAAACCAAGCGACAGCGGTGCGGCGGCCAGGCCGCACAGGATCGCAGCGACGATCATGTTCTGGCCTGATCGGCCGCCTTGCGCCAGCCAGGCCTGCGCAAAGGCACCGCCGACCCCGAAAAACAGGCCGACATACAGAAAAACCTTGCCGATCCAGATCGCCGTTCGAAGCCCCCGGTCAACGGCATCGGAGGCGGCCGGCGCGGCACTCGGTGTGCCGACCGAGAACAGCACCGAGCCGCCGACCGGATGCCCGTCGGCGGAGATTACCCGCCAGCTCAGCACATGCGTGCCGGATGTCAGCGCCTGCGGATTGTCGATCTCGACGGCCTGGCCGCTGAGCCGGAAAGAGCTCAGCGGGATCGACGTGCCGTCGGGCCGCACCAGCGTCAGCACCAGCGGCGAAACCGGCTCGCTGAAGGTCAGCGACATCTGCGACGGGCTCTGCGCCAGCACCGCACCGTCAGCCGGCTCGGCCTTGATCAGCGCTGCATGGGCGAAGGCGGGATCAGGCATGGCGATTACGGCGAGCAGCACGATGGCGGCCAGCAGGCCAGCCACAAGCCGGCCAGAACAGTTGCCGGCCATGCAAGCTTGCCGCAGGAAGGATGGCGCGCTCATATCACCGCCAAGAGCAGCGGCGCGCCCATCCGCCAAAGCGCGCCGCCGGAGCTCACTTCTTCGGCAGCAGCTTGAGGCCGGGCGCCGGAAATTCCAGCGCATCCTCAGCCTGCCCGGCCGCCGGAATCTCGATCCAGCGATCGGCAACGCCGTCACATTCCTGTACCACCGGAAAATGCAGCATCTGGCCTGCCGGCAGGTCGGATGCCAGTGTCGCGCGAAAGACGAATTCGTCGTAGAATTCGTCCGGCAGGCTGCCGGCGCTCCAGTCGATCTCCTTGACGCCGCTGGTCACTGCCTGGCCGTAGAGCTGGTAGGACTTCTCGTATTTGCCGTTCTTGACCTGCAGCGTCCAACCCGGCTTCGGCATCGGTTTGACCGAGAGCACCCCTTCCGGGATCTGCACGCGCACGGCGGTCGTCGCCTTGCCCTCGCAGCCATGCGGCACCCGAAGAACCGCCTTGTAGGTCGAGCCCACCGCCGCCTCCGGCGTTTCGAGCGTGATGTGGGCAAAGGCCGCGCCGGTCCCGAGGATAAGAAGCACGCAGCCGGGCAAAAGAGATTTCTTCATGATGGTACCTCTCGAAGCGGCCAAGTCAGTGGTCGTCCTGCGGCGCCGCGCTGCCGATGCCTTGCACGGCGAATTCAATCTGCACGGGCCCGGCTTTTTCGAAGGTCAGTGTTGCGGAAAACATTTCGCCCTCCTTGGGCTGCCGCTTCAAATCCATGAACATCAAATGATAGCCGTTAGGCGCCAATGCGACCTTGCCGCCAGCCGGGATTTCGAGGCCGCCTGTGACCGGCCGCATGGTCATGACGCCATTGCTGACGCCCATCTCGTGCAGTTCGGCCTTGGCCGAAATGTCGGAGGTGATCGACAGCAGGCGATCCGGCGCACTGCCGGTGTTGGTGATCGTGAAGTAGCCGCCGGCTACCTTGGCGCCGGCTGGCGTGGCGCGCGACCAGGGGTGCCCGATCTCGAGATCGCCAAGCTTGAACTCGTGTGCCAACACCGTCTGGGCGCTGGCGAACAGGAGGGCAAGAACGCAAAGGGCGATGCCGAGACGCTGCTCGAAACGACCCAGTGCGAAGCGCCTGCGGCTGGATGCGGCGGCGCGAAAAGAGTGAGACATGATTGCTCCGTGGACTTTAAGGGACCGCGCCGACGGCCGGTCGCGAACGATGTCGATAAACGCGCCGGCAAAGGGTTGCGCGGCGCGAACCAGAACGGATCAGGCCGTCGCCGGTGGTGCGCGCGGATTGGACGGAGTGCGGGCGCGGGCGAAATCGCGATGCCGGAAGGCCGGCAGGAAAAAGGCGATGGTTTCGACGGAGAGGCTGCGAGCCAGGCTCCCGGCGGCATCGGGCGGCGCGTAGACCGCCGAAACGAGGTTGCAGCCAAGCATGCAGCAAGCCGGCATGTGCTGATGATGCGGATCGCCGGCGGGGAGTTGCGCCGCACCGTCATGGGTGCAGATCGTGTTGCCGAAAGCATCGAATTGCGAGGCGTTCGGCTCGCCGCCTGAAGCAAACGCGCCGAACATCGACTGGAGCACGAAAAGCCACGCCGCGGCGAACGCGACCGGCATGCTCCATCGTCTCCGGCGTATGGTCAAGAACCAGCCTCTTCACGCAGCAACGTCAGTTCTCTAGCACGGAGCCGGCGGCCGGAAAATCGCCAAAACGTTGCTGCGGCAACGCAACACAATCACGCGCGTTGCGGCTGCCTGCCCTCGGGAATGGACGTCAGCAGCGTGTGGCGGGCCGATTTCAGGTGCTTGCGGCAGGCGGCGTCGACCTTGGCGAGATCGCGCGATTTGAGCGCGGCGATATAGGCGAGATGCTCCTGGACCGCGACTTCGTTGCGCTCGCGCTCCTGCGCCTTGTTCCACTGGTAGTGGTAGTGGAAGATCATGGCGATGACGTCGTAGAAATCGACAATGAAGCGGTTGTGCGACGCCCGGTGGATAAGCCGGTGAAAGCGCTCGTCGAGCTCGGAGAATTCGTTGAACCGCACGGCGATCTCGCGCGCCAGCAGGCGATGCTCGTCCTCCAGGCGGTCGAGGTCGGCCCACACCGGGCTGTCCTCGGGCAGAGCGGCAAAGGCTGCGGCCGAGCGCAGTTCGAACATTTCGCGGATCTCGGTCAACTCCAGCGCGAAGGCGCGGGTAAAGCCTTTCAGCACCCAGTGGCTGTTGCGGCGCTTCTCGATCAGGCCAAAGCGCGAGAAGCGGATCAGGAATTCGCGCACGCTGGTGGTGCCGACGCCGATCTCTCGCGCCAGCTCGAGCTCGTTGATCTGCATTCCGGCTTCGGCACCGCTGGCAAGCAGCCGCCGCATGAAGGAACGCTCGATGATCTCGGCCAGCGTGTCGGTTTCTTCCTCGGGGAAGAAATCATCCGGCCGCGGCTCGCGCAGAACCGTCTTGCTGCGCTTGTTCCAGTCTATCAGCCCGGTCTCTTCCATGCGCGCAAGGATAGTGCGGACCGTCGTGCGGCTGACGCCGAGCAGCGTACCCAGCTCCGGCTCCGAAGGCAGGCTCCTGGTTTCGTCGAGCAGCCTCAGACCGCGATTATAAGCGTCCTTGTAAACGTTGTTGCTCTTCGACATCCCCTGCCCCGTGGCGCATTGGCGATTGCGGCCGGATTGAAGCGTTTCGCGCGCATGAAATCGGAATCGCTTCGCAAAATACCATGCGCAACGCTAGTCTTGGTTGTAGAGCCTACTTCTCGCATCCAAAAGACGCGTCGCGCTCTGGCGAAAAAACAATTGACGCAAAAATGTTTTTTCACGATAAAAGACATTATATGTTAAGAGCCGCGTGTCAATCCGCTCGCGCACCCAGGAACACACCCAGGAAGCTCCCGTGAACGCCGCAAACAGCATTCTTCTGTCTCCCGCCGACAATGTCGCGGTCGCCAATGGCCGCATCGAGATCGGCACCGTGCTGCCGGGCGGCGCCGTCGCCGCCGCGCTGATCGAGCCGGGCCACAAAGTGGCGATCAAGCCGATTGCGGCTGGCGAAGCCGTGGTCAAATACGCCCAGGCGATCGGCCGCGCCACGCAGGACATCGCGCCCGGCGAGCATGTCCATTCGCACAATCTGGTCTTCGAAAGCGGGCGTTTGCCGGTGGTGCCGCCGAGCGAGGCAGTGCATGCGACCGAGGCCGACCGCGCCCGCACCTTCATGGGCTACCGCCGCGCCGACGGCCGCGCCGGCACGCGCAACTTCGTCGGCATTCTGGCCAGCGTCAATTGCTCGGCAACCGTCTGCCACGCCATCGCTGACGCGGCGAACCGCACGCTTCTGCCGCAATATCCCGGCATCGACGGCTTCGTCCCGATCGTCCACGGCCAGGGCTGCGGCATGAGCGCCACCGGCGACGGCATGATGGTGCTGCATCGCACGCTGGCCGGCTATGCCCGTCATCCGAATTTCGGCGGCGTGCTGATGGTCGGGCTCGGCTGCGAGGTCAACCAGCTCACCCTCTATGGCCAGAAGGGCGTTGCCGCGGGAAAACGTCATTTCAACATCCAGGAAGCCGGCGGCTCGCGCAAATCGGTTGAGAAGGCGCTGGTCGTGCTGGCCGAGATTGCCGAAGAGGTCGGCAAGCTTCAGCGTGAGCCGATCCCGGTCAGCGAGATCGTCGTCGGCCTGCAATGCGGCGGCTCCGACGGCATGTCCGGCATCACCGCCAATCCGGCGCTGGGTGCCGCGGTTGACATCCTGGCCGGCGTCGGCGGCATCGGCATCCTCTCCGAAACGACGGAGATCTACGGCGCCGAGCACCTGCTCGCCTATCGCGCCGCAACCCCCGAGATCGCCGCCAAGCTCGACGGTTATGTGAAATGGTGGGAAGACCACGTCGCCAAGCATGGCGCATCCATCGACAATAATCCCTCACCGGGCAACAAGCGCGGCGGCCTGACCACCATCCTGGAAAAGTCGCTCGGCGCGGTCGCCAAGGGCGGCCAGACGCCGCTCAACGGCGTCTTCGGCTATGCCGAAAAGGTCACCGGGCACGGGCTGGTGTTCATGGACACGCCCGGCTACGACCCGGTCTCGGCCACCGGCCAGGTGGCGGGCGGCGCCAACGTCATCGTCTTCACTACCGGCCGCGGCTCCTGCTTCGGCTGCCGGCCGACGCCGTCGATCAAGGTCGCCAGCAACTCGACCATGTACCACGCCATGGAAGAGGACATGGACGTGAATTGCGGCGTCATCGCCTCGGGCGAAAAGACCATTGCCGGCATGGGCCGCGAGATCTTCGAGCTGATCGTCGAGACAGCTTCGGGCCGCAAGACCAAGAGCGAGGAATTCGGCTACGGCGACAACGAGTTCGTGCCGTGGCATCTCGGCGCGACGCTCTAAGCCTTGCCGTCCGGGAAGTCGCGCGCACCTGACGTGAGCGCCAGGTGTCACAGTTCGTACACCGCCAAAACGAATGTACATTCCATATTGACTGGTTGATGGAACTAATATTCCATGCGGGATATTGAAGCAGATTGGCAGCGGAGTTCCGACAGAAAAAATCTTCCATCCAGCCATTCGAAGCGGCCATCAAACAGCGCTTGCGCCGACCGAGATGATACACTATCAAAATACAGTAAATGTTTTTTATTGATAAAGTTCCGTTTTGGGCCGCGCCATCCGAATGGAGCTTCCGTAACATTCACCGGGCGACTTAGGGAGGACTCCTAATGAAATTCGTGACCAGCATTCTCAACCGCCGCGCCTTCGTGGCACTCGCAGCCGCGTCGATGCTTGCCGGCGTGATGCATTCGGCTCCGGCATCCGCGGCCGACGTAACCATTCCGATCATCGTCAAGGACACCACGTCCTTCTACTGGCAGATCGTTCTGGCCGGCGCCCGCAAGGCCGGCAAGGACCTCGGCGTCAACGTGCCGGAGCTCGGCGCCCAGGCCGAGACAGACGTCAACGGCCAGATCTCGATCCTTGAAAATGCCGTCGCCGGCAACCCGGCGGCCGTCGTCATCGCGCCGACCGAAGCCAAGGCGCTTGGCAAGCCGATCGATGAGGCCGCCACCAAGGTCAAGATCATCGGTATCGACTCCGGTGCCGACTCCAAGGCCTTCACCTCGTTCCTGACCACCGACAACATCCAGGGCGGCCGTGTCGCCGCTGACGGCCTTGCCGCAGCCATCGGCGAAGCCAATGGCGGCAAGGTCGAGGGTGACGTCGCCCTGATCACCGCGCTTCCGGGCGCCGGCTCGCTCGAACAGCGCGCCCAGGGTTTTAAGGAACAGCTCGCCGCCAAATATCCCGGCCTCAAGCTGGTCGCCGACAAATACGCCGACGGCCAGGCCACCACCGGCCTCAACATCGCCACCGACCTGATCACCGCCAACCCCAACCTCAAGGGCATCTTCGCCTCCAATCTAATCATGGCGCAGGGCGTCGGTCAGGCGATCGCCGAGAACAATCTTGCCGGCAAGGTCGCGCTGGTCGGTTTCGACAGCGACGAGAAGCTGATCAAGTTCCTCAATGACGGCGTCATTTCGGCTCTCGTCGTTCAGGATCCGTACCGGATGGGCTATGACGGCATCAAGACGGCGCTCGCCGCCTCGAAGGGCGAGAAGGTCGAGGCCAATGTGGACACCGGCGCCAACCTGGTCACCAAAGCCAACATGAAGGATCCGAAGATCGACGCGCTGCTCAACCCCAAGCTCGACTGAGCATCGCCACAAGTGAACTGTTTCCGGGGCCTTTGCCCCGGAAACATCCCACTCGCGCCAATCGTCAGACCATCTGGCGGGCCAATCTGGGAGGATTGTCATGATGTCGACGGCGCAGGAACTCCATCCGGCCCCAACGCTGGAACCGGGCAGGACCATCCTCGAACTCCGCGGCCTGGAAAAGCGCTATCCCGGCACCCACGCGCTGAAGCCGGTCGACCTCGCCTTCAAAGCCGGCGAGATCCACGCCATCGTCGGCGAGAACGGCGCCGGCAAATCCACCCTGATCAAGCTTCTGACCGGCGTCATGCCGCGCACCTCCGGCGACGTCATCTGGGAGGGCAAGCCTGCCGCATTGGCAACGCCGCATGAGGCGATGGCACTCGGCATCAATGCCGTGCATCAGGAAGTGGTCCTGTGCCGCCATCTCACCGTCGCCGCCAACATGTTCCTCGGCGAGGAGGATGCACGTTTCGGCATCCTGCAGCAGCGGGCGATGGTCAGGCAGGCGCAGAAGATCATCGACGACCTAGGCTTCGACCTGCCCGCGCATGTCATGCTGGGTGACCTGACCATCGGCCAGCAGCAGCTGATCGCCGCCGCCCGCGCCACCGTGCGCGGCACCAAATTCCTGATCTTCGACGAACCGACCGCCTACCTCACCCGCAAGGAGGCCGACCAGCTGTTCACGCTGATCCGCCGGCTGAAGGGCGAAGGCGTCACCATCATCTACATCAGCCATCGCATGGAAGAAGTGTTCGAGCTCGCCGACCGCGTCTCGGTGCTGCGCGACGGCACGCTGGTCGGCACCAGGAACATTGCCGAGACCAATGACGCCGAGCTGGTCAAGATGATGATCAACCGCTCGATCGAGCAGGTCTACCACAAGGAGCATTTCACCTTCGGCGCGACCATCGTCGAAGCCAGGAACCTGTCGGGCAAGGGCTTCGAAAATGTCTCGATGTCCGTCCGTGCCGGTGAGATCGTCGGCCTCTATGGCCTGATCGGCGCCGGACGCAGCGAGTTCGTCACCACGCTCTATGGCCGCCACCGCAAATCGGCCGGCCAGATCCTCTGGGAGGGCAAGGAGGTCAAGGTCAATAGCGAACATGACGCGATCAGGCTCGGCATCGCGCTTGCCCCCGAAAGCCGCCGCGACCAGGGCCTCTGCCTCAACCTGCCGGTCGGGCTCAACCTCAATCTGCCGATCTACAAGCGCATCTCGAGCAATCTGCTGATCTCGCGCGCGCAGGAAAAGGCGCAAGCCGATCGCCAGATCGCTGACCTGCGCATCAAGACGCCAACACGCAGCGCGCTGGCCTCCAGCCTGTCCGGCGGCAACCAGCAGAAGATCGTCATCGGCAAATGGCTCGCCCACGGCGCCAAGCTGTTCATCTTCGACGAGCCTACCGTTGGCGTCGATGTCGGCACCAAGGCCGAGATCTACCGCCTGTTCGGCGCGCTGCTATCCAAAGGAGCCGGCATCATCCTGATCTCGTCCTACCTGCCCGAGGTCTATGAACTCGCCGACACGCTGCATGTGTTCCGGCGCGGCAAGCTGGTGGCTACGCACGGGTTTCGGACCGCTGATCACGAGGAGATCCTCACCCAGGCGCTGGCCGAGAAACAAGAAAGACCGGGAGGACGGATATGAGCACCGAGGCGATCGCTGCCGAAAGGCCGAAACGCAACTATAACGCCCTGTTCGGGCTGACACTGCTGGCGCTGCTGGTTCTTTTGTGGGTCATCCTGTCGGTGGCGACGCCGAGCTTCGCCTCGGGCAACAACATCTCGAACCTGTTGCGGCAAGGGTCGATGATCGCCATCCTGGCGGTCGGCCAGACCTTCGTCATCATCACCGGCGGCATCGACCTTTCCGTCGGCGCCGTGGTCGGCTTCGCTACCGTCATCGTCGCGATGCTGATCAACGCCGGAACACCGGTTTTCCTGGCCATCCTGATTACCTTGCTGGTCGGCGTCGCCATCGGCATGTTCCACGGCTTCGGCATCGTCAAGATGGGCCTGCCGCCCTTCATCATCACCCTGGCGACGCTGACCTCGCTGCGCGGCATCGGTCTGTTGATGACCAACGGCAACTCGATCTCGATCAACAACGATGCCTTCCAGACGTTCTCGCGCAGTTCCTTCGTCGGCGTCCCCAATCTGTTCTGGATGGTGATCCTGGTCGGCATCCCGGCCTACATCTTCCTGCACCACAGCCGCTGGGGCCGCTATCTGTTCTCGGTCGGCTCCAACGCCGAGGCGTCGCGCCTGTCAGGCGTCAACGTCCAGCGCACCATCTATATGGCCTACACGCTGTCGGGGCTGTGTGCGGCATTCGTCGGCGTGCTGCTCGCCTCGCGCATCGGCATCGGCAATCCGACACAGGCCGAGGGCTGGGAATTGCAGGCGATCGCCTCCTCGGTGATCGGCGGCACCTCGCTGTTCGGCGCTGTCGGCTCAGTGCACGGGCCGCTGCTCGGCGCCTTCATCCTTGCCACCATCAACAACGGCGCCAATCTGCTCAACGTCAACGCCTTCTGGCAGCGCATCATCACCGGCGTGCTGATCATCGTCATCGTCTACTTCGACGGGCTACGCCGCCGCGGCAAATAGACCGCCTCCCCACAACCGCCGGCCTCGCGACAGCAGAGCCGGCGGTGCCATGAACCGACTGGATTGAAGCATGAAAGCCGTCGTCTGCCGCTCGCCCGGCGAACTTGTCCTCGAAGATCGTCCGGCGCCTGGCGCGCCGCCAGCCGGCTGGGCGCTGGTCGCCGTCAGCCATGTCGGCATCTGCGGCACCGACTATCACATCTTCGAAGGCAAGCACCCGTTCCTCGCCTATCCCCGCATCATGGGCCACGAAGTTTCCGGCACCGTGATCGAGGTTGGTGAGGGCGTCGATCTGGCAATCGGCGAACCGGTGGTCGTCAATCCCTATCTCGCCTGCGGCAAATGCATCGCCTGCCGGCAAGGCAAGCCGAATTGCTGCGTTAAGATCGAGGTGCTCGGCGTCCACCGCGACGGCGCCATGTGCGAGCAAATCCTGGTGCCGGCGCAAAATCTTTATCCGGCAAACGGCTTGTCGCTGGCCGATGCTGCTGCCGTCGAATTCCTGGCGATCGGCGCGCATGCCGTGCGGCGCTCGCTGGCTGATCCAGGTGCGCGCACGCTGGTCATTGGCGCCGGCCCCATCGGGCTCGGCACGGCGCTGTTCGCCCGCATCGCCGGGCTCGACGTGACGCTGCTCGACATGAGTGCGGAGAGGCTGGGTTTCGCCGAAAGCGAACTCGGCTTCGCGACCCTCGACGGCTCGCAGGGCGCTGCTGCGGACCTGGTGCGGCAAGCAACCGACGGCGACGGTTTTGACATGGTTTTCGATGCCACCGGCAACACCCAGTCGGTGCAGTCGGCCTTCGCCCATGTCGCGCATGGCGGGGCGCTGGTCCTGGTCAGCGTCGTCAAGGACGACATCGCCTTTTCCGATCCCGAATTCCACAAGCGCGAGATGATGCTGATCGGCAGCCGCAACGCGCTGCGTGCCGATTTCGACCATGTCGCCGCCTCGATCCGCAACGGCGCGGTGCCGTTGGCAAAGCTCGTCACGCACCGCACGACGCTTGGCGAAACGCCGCACGATCTTGCCCGCTGGGCGCATGAGAAGTCCGGCCTGATCAAGGCCGTTATCCAGGTCGCATGATGCTGGCGCACCTCAAAGCGCCGACAGTTTGAGCTCGATCCGCTCGGCCGGGAAGCGCGACTCCGAAAACTGGATCGGCTGACCGTCGGGCGTGACGTTGACGGCGACCGTCACCAGCACGATGGCGCCGGGCTGCAGGTCGAGGTCCGCAAGGTCGGCCGCATCGGCATGGCGCGCCGACAACACCGTCGATTGCCGCAGATAGTCGTCAATGCCAAAACGTGCCAGCGATGCGGTGATCGAACCGGTTTCCGCCATGGCAGCATCGATGCCGGCAAAGCGCCTGGCATCGAACCAGCCGGCAGCGCGGGACACTGGCATTCCATCGGCTTCGCCGCGCGTTTCCAGACGTATCACGTCGGCCCCCTTTGCAAGGCCTAAGCTCTCTGCCACACGACGGTTGGCAGGCTCGACCGATGACGCAAGCAAGGTGATATGCCGGTCGGACGCCTGTCCTTGCAATCCCTCCGAAAAGCGGGTGCGGGCGCCGATCGGATATGACAGCCGCCTGCGCGACAGCACGAAGGTGCCCCGCCCCTGCTCTGCCCTGAGCACACCCTCCTGCACCAGCGCTGCAATGGCGCTGCGGACGGTGTGGCGGTTGACGCCATAGCGCTCGGCAAGTGCCACCTCCGGCGGCAACGCCGCATTTTCGGGAAAATCGCCGACGGAAATCGAATGCAGTATCTGATCGGCGATCTGCCGCCACAGCGCGACACCGCTGCGCCGCTCGATGCTGTTGGCTTGTCCGATCATTTTCTGCCCCAACCTTTGCGCCCCCTCTTCTCGCCCTTGTCATGCACCCGTCATAGACACGCATTAGATAATAGGTATAATTTGTATAATTGTCTATATCAATAGACAAATTTCGATGCAAGGGAATGTTAACCATGCGAGGACAGGAAGCCCGCGATCAGGCTGGGCGCAAGGCCGTTATGGCAACGCTGGCGCAATCGACCGGCGACGATATCGTCCGTCTGTGGAACGAAGCCGGCCTGCCTTCGGAGGCGGAACTCCTGCGCGGCCCCGAAACCGGCCTGGTCACCGTGCGTGGCCGCATCGGTGGCGGCGGCGCGCCGTTCAACGTTGGCGAGACGACGGTCACCCGCGCCACCGTCCGGCTCGCCTCCGGACAGGTCGGCCACTGCTATGCGCTCGGCCGCGACAAGCAGAAGGCAAGGCTGGCGGCAATCGCCGATGCGCTGTGGCAGGACCCGGCTCACCGCAACGAGGTCGAGACCAGGCTCGTCGCGCCCTTGCAGGCGGCACTGGCCGAGGCCCGTGACCAGCGCCGCGCCGAGACGGCGGCGACCAAGGTCGATTTCTTCACCATGGTACGCGGAGAAGACTGATGGACATCGTAACCCAAGCGATCGAAGGCGGCTTTGCCGATCCGGTGTTCGACGCCCAGACGGTCTTCCGGGCAGTGATGGACGCGATGGCCCGGCCGGGCACACTGCAGCCCCTGCCGGTCTTTACCCGTCCACCGACGCCGCTGTCAGCCACCGCGGGCGCCATTGCGCTGGCGCTGTGCGATAACGACACGCCGCTCTGGCTCGACCCCGCCTTGCAGGCTTCAGCGACGGTGAAATCCTGGCTTGGCTTCCATACCGGCGCGCCGCTGGCCAACACCCCGGCCGACGCGCATTTCGCGCTGATCGCCACGCCGGCCGAGATGATGGCGCTCGACGGGTTTTCGCAAGGCACCCAGGATTATCCCGATCGCTCCACGACGCTGATCCTCGAGATCAGCGATCTTGTCTCCGGCGCTCCGCTGCTGCTCGAAGGCCCGGGCATCGAGAAGACGGCGACGATTGCGCCGGCGCAAATGCCGCGCCATTTTGTCGAGCAATGGAAGCAGAACAACCAGCGCTTTCCGCGTGGCATCGACATCATCCTCGCCACGTCCGAAGCAATTGCCTGCCTGCCGCGCACGACGCGCATCAAGACGATGGAGGCATAGGATGTATGTCGCGGTAAAGGGTGGCGAAGCGGCCATTCGCAACGCCCACAAACTGCTCGCCGACCGCCGGCGCGGCGATCGTTCGGTGCCCGCACTTCGCCTCGACCAGATCGTCGAGCAACTGGCGCTCGGCGTCGACCGGGTGATGAGTGAAGGTTCGCTCTACGACAGGGAATTGGCGGCACTCGCCATCGTCCAGGCGCGCGGCGACATGATCGAGGCGATCTTCCTCATTCGCGCCTATCGCACCACGCTGCCGCGTTTCGGCTACACCAAGGCGGTCGACACCGGCACGATGCTGGTCGAGCGGCGGGTGTCGGCGACCTACAAGGACCTGCCCGGCGGCCAGTTGCTCGGCCCGACTTTCGACTACACCCACCGGCTGCTCGATCCCGAGCTTGCCGCAGGCGGCGAAGTCGCCGAGCCGGAGCAGCGTGCAGGCGAGCCGGAAGCCATGCCGCGCGTGTCGGCCATCCTCGCCCGCGAGGGCCTGATCGAATCCGACGGCGACATGCCTGAAGACCATGTCCCCGGCGACATCACCCGCGAGCCGCTCGAATTCCCGATGGCGCGCGACATCCGCCTGCAGGCGTTGTCGCGCGGCGATGAGGGGTTTTTATTGGCGCTCGGCTATTCCACCCAGCGCGGCTATGCGCGCAACCATCCCTTCGTCGGCGAGGTCCGTATCGGTGAGGTCGAGCTGGAGCTCGACGTGCCGGAACTGCCTTTCGCAGTGCCGCTCGGCAGTATCCGCGTCACCGAGTGCCAGATGGTCAACCAGTTCAAGGGCTCGGCCAAGGCGCCGCCGCAATTCACCCGCGGCTACGGCCTCGTCTTCGGCCAGAGCGAGCGCAAGGCGATGGCCATGGCGCTATGCGACCGCGCGCTGCGGGCGGCGGAGTTGGGTGAGGATGTCGTCGCCGCCGCCCAGGACGAGGAGTTCGTCATCTCGCATTCCGACAATGTCCAGGCGACCGGCTTCGTCGAGCATCTGAAGCTGCCGCACTATGTCGATTTCCAGGCCGAGCTCGACCTCGTGCGCCGCATGCGCGCCGAGCACGACGCCCGCGAGAACGCCGGCAAGGCCGAAGAGAAGAGAGAGGCCGCGGAATGACCGCACAACCAACCGACATCGCCACCTACAACTTCGCCTATCTCGACGAGCAGACCAAGCGGATGATCCGCCGGGCGATCCTCAAGGGCATCGCCATCCCTGGCTATCAGGTGCCGTTCGCCTCGCGCGAAATGCCGATGCCCTATGGCTGGGGCACCGGCGGTGTGCAGGTCACCGCTTCGATCATTGGCCCCCTCGATGTGCTCAAGGTCATCGACCAGGGCGCCGACGACACCACCAATGCCGTCTCGATCTGCGCCTTCTTCAAGAAGGTCGCCAATGTCGCTGTCACCACTGAGACGGCGAAGGCGACCATCATCCAGACTCGCCACCGCATCCCCGAGCATCCGCTGAGTGCGGGTCAGGTGCTGGTCTATCAGGTGCCGATCCCCGAGCCGCTGCGCTTCCTCGAGCCACGCGAGACCGAGACGCGCAAAATGCATGCGCTGGAGGAATATGGCCTGATGCATGTAAAACTCTACGAGGACATCGCCAAACATGGCCGCATCGCCACCACCTATGCCTATCCGGTCAAGGTCGAGGGCCGCTATGTGATGGACCCGTCGCCGACGCCGAAATTCGACAACCCGAAAATGCACCGTTCGCCGGCTTTGCAATTGTTCGGCGCCGGCCGCGAAAAGCGCATTTATGCACTGCCGCCCTTCACCGACGTGGTCAGCCTCGACTTCGAGGACCATCCGTTCGAGGTGCAGACCTTCGACCAGCCCTGCGCACTGTGCGCGGCCGAGAACGTCTATCTTGACGAAGTTATCCTCGACGACCATGGCGGCCACATGTTCGTTTGTTCCGACACCGACCATTGCGAGAAGCGGCGCGAGCAAGGCCATCGCGGCCACCTTGCGCCTGAAACCCCTCTTGCCCTGGAAAAAACGGAGCCGGCGCAATGACCGACGAACCGCTGCTGCGCGTCTCTGCGCTGTCCAAATTCTACGGCTCGCGCGTCGGCTGCGAGAACGTCACCTTCGATCTGTGGCCGGGCGAAGTGCTGGCTGTCGTCGGCGAATCCGGTTCCGGCAAGACGACTTTGCTCAACTGCCTGTCGACAAGGCTACTGCCCAGCTCCGGCACCGCCAGCTACCGCATGCGCGATGGCCAATTCCGCGAGCTCTACCGCATGAGCGAGGCCGAGCGCCGCTTTTTGATGCGCACCGACTGGGGCTTTGTCCACCAGAACCCCGCCGATGGTCTGCGCATGACAGTGTCGGCCGGCGCCAATGTCGGCGAGCGGCTGATGGCGGTCGGCGACCGCCACTACGGAAAAATCCGAGCCACGGCGGTCGACTGGCTGTCGCGCGTCGAGATCGACGAGGACCGCATCGACGACGAGCCGCGCGCCTTTTCCGGCGGCATGCGCCAGCGCCTGCAGATCGCCCGCAACCTCGTCACCGGGCCGCGGCTGGTGTTCATGGACGAGCCGACCGGCGGCCTCGACGTCTCGGTGCAGGCGCGCCTGCTCGATCTGTTGCGCGGCCTGGTCACCGATCTGGGTCTGGCGGCCATCGTCGTCACGCACGACCTTGCGGTGGCACGTCTACTGTCGCAGCGCATGATGGTGATGAAGGACGGCCGCGTCGTCGAAAGCGGCCTCACCGACCGCGTCCTCGACGATCCGCGCGCCCCCTACACCCAGTTGCTTGTCTCCTCGATTCTGCAGGTATGACGATGATTGCTCCGGCGTACCCCCCTCTGGCCTTCCGGCCATCTCTCCCTCAAGAGGGGAGATCAGCAGCTTTTATGTCCCGCCCGTTCTGCGACACAGGAGAATGGCGAAACCGAATGCGACAGCCCATCTCCCCTCTTGAGGGGGAGATGGCCGGAAGGCCAGAGGGGGGTGTTGGCCCGCAGACGAATGACGATTGGAGAACCCTCTGATGGCAACCCCGCTCGTTGTCTCCGACGTCGCCAAAAGCTTCACCATGCATCTGCGCGACGGCATCAAACTGCCGGTGGTCGCTGGCGTCTCGTTCGCGATCAGGGCCGGCGAATGCTCGGTGCTCGGCGGCCCGTCCGGCGCCGGCAAGAGCTCGATCCTGAAAATGCTCTACGGCAATTATGCCGCCGATGAAGGCCAGATCATCGTCCAGCACGAGGGCGGGCTGATCGATCTCGCAACTGCCAGCCCGCGCACCGTGCTTGCCGTGCGCCGGCTTACCATCGGCTATGTCAGCCAGTTCCTGCGCACCGTGCCGCGTGTCTCGGCGCTCGATGTCGTCGCCGAGCCGCTGGTCGAGCGCGGCGAGGAGCGTGAGGTCGCGCGCGGCAAGGCACGTGCCTTGCTGGCGCAGCTGAACCTGCCGGAAAAACTCTGGGCGCTGCCGCCGGCGACGTTCTCCGGCGGCGAACAGCAGCGCGTCAACATCGCGCGCGGCTTCATCACCGAGCATCCGATCCTGCTGCTCGACGAGCCGACCGCTTCGCTCGACGCCAGAAACCGCGACGTGGTGATCTCCCTGATCGCCGCCAAGAAGGCGGCGGGCGTCGCTTTGCTCGGCATCTTCCACGACCACGACGTGCGCGAGGCGGTGGCCGACCGTATAATCGACGTGACCGCCTTCGCCGCCGGAAAAATCGCCGCATGACGAGGAAACTGTCGGAGGCGCCGCTGATCCACGAGACGGCGGAAGTAGAGAACTCAACGCTTGGCCGCTGGACCGAAGTCGCCGAGCGCTGCCGGATTTCGGAAAGTGCGTTGGGCGACTATTCCTACATGATGCAGGACTGCGGCGTCTGGTGCGCGACGATCGGCAAATTCGCCAACATCGCCGCCAATGTGCGCATCAACGCCACCAACCACCCGACCTGGCGGCCGACGCTGCACCATTTCACCTATCGCGCCTCGGACTATTGGGACGACGCCGAGCACGAGAGCGAATTCTTCGCCCAGCGCCGCGCCAAGCGCGTCACCATCGGCCACGACACCTGGCTCGGCCACGGCTCGACCATCCTGCCCGGCATCACCGTCGGCGATGGCGCCGCGGTCGGTGCGGGTGCCGTGGTGTCGAAGGACGTCGCGCCCTACACCATCGTCGGCGGCGTGCCGGCCAAGCCGATCCGCGAGCGCTTCGACCGCCGCACCGCGGAGCGCTACCAGGCGCTCGCCTGGTGGGATTGGGACCACGCCCGGCTGCGCGCCGCGCTCGACGATTTTCGGGAACTGTCGGCCAATCAGTTTTTGGAGAAGCATGGGGGTTGACGTCCCGAATAAGTCAGCCGCTCGGGCAAATGTCCAAAATAATAGAAAGAAATCCTAACGTGATAAGAATAGCACCACCAGTCTGATTAAACCTGATAAGTTCTATAATTTTTTTGTCATAACCAATATCTACAAGCGATTTGGTTTTTTCCTCAATCTTATTTGCAAAATTTATCGTAACTAGCGCAATTAAAAAAATGAGAATCATTAGAATAATGGCCGCGTCGCGCCCATTTGCATAATTGTACAAGTATCCCGATATTGGATGGTTCAAGCTACCAACCCGATATACGGACATCAAAACCAGGGCCACTGTGAAACTTATCGCAGCGACTACCCCTGCAGCATACAGCCGCAACCACTGGCGCCAACGTAGCAATTAGGCAGCCTCTCTTTGATACGAGTTTGAATCTTTATTTCAATCTTGATGATGTGCAAACCCCGGCAGCATCGCTTGGCGAATCCTGCCTTTGATATTCTACTTCTTGGCACGGTTTTCATGTCCCTGACACATCGTCGGGGCAGAACGCGGCCTTTCCTCTGGAGATCGCAATGCCTGTTTCAGTCAAACCTTCGCTCGCCGGATACTTTGCCGGCTCGAACCCGACCCCTCCGCTGCATCTCGGCAGGCGCTACGACACCTCTGGCAATTTCCTGACCGAGCCCGGCAACACGGTCGTCTGCCATCTCGTCGACGGCTCGCCGTCCGAGGCAGTGGTGGTCGAAGTGCGTGAGCGGATGCGCGCCATGCCCGATACCGACCGGCTGGCCTCTCCAGCCTGCACATGACGCTGTTCCAGGACATCATCGAATATCGGCGCCGGCTCCCTATTGGCCTGAGGATGCGCCCCTCGACACCAGCATCGACGACATGACCCGCCTCTATCAGGAACGCCTGAACGGCTTCGAAGGCCGCGGCGCCTTCAAGATCAGGGTTGTCGATGTCGTGCCGACGGGCTTGACCGTTGCCGGCGCAACCGATGAGGACGTGCGTATCCTGCGCGCATGACGCGATGCCTTGTCGGCGCCCTTCGGATATCGGCATCCCGACCACGACAGCTACACGTTCCACATAACCTTCGCCTATCAGATCCGCCGTCTCGACGATGAAAGGATAACGCAATGGCAACAACTATTCGATGATTGCCTCTCGCTGCCGTCCGTCAGGCTCCAGTGATCGAGCTGCTGCCTCCGGCATTTTGCAGCTTCAAGGACATGAAGCATTTCGAGGAGCTTCTTGTCCTGGGCTGATCCAAAGGCGCGCGGATGAATTCCCCGGGCGAGGCGTACCTGTGGGCAGTAACAAAACTGACATCGTTCCGACACCGCAGGTTCATGCGGCTGCGCTAGCGAGGGTTAACAGACCTTCAATTGCGATTGGACTGGAGCCTGCACCATGTCAGCTACGCTCGAAATCCGCGGCGTCACCCGCCGGTTCGGCAAGAACACCGCCGTCAGCAATGTCGACATCGCGATCCCGCACGGTCAGATGGTCGGCATCATCGGCCGTTCGGGCGCCGGCAAATCGACGCTTCTGCGCATGATCAACCGCCTCATCGATCCCAGCCAGGGATCCATCCTGTTCGACGGCGTCGAGGTCTCCGGGTTGCGCGGCTCGCCGCTCCGGCGATGGCAGCGCGACTGCGCCATGATCTTCCAGCAGTTCAATCTGGTGCCGCGCCTGGACGTGCTGACCAATGTGCTGCTCGGCCGGCTCAACCACCGCTCGACGCTGTCCAACCTCTTCGGCATGTTCTCGCGCAGTGAATGCGCCGAGGCTGTTGCCGCCCTTGAGCGTCTCGACATCGCCCGCACCGTACTGCAGCCCGCCGGCACGCTTTCCGGCGGCCAGCAGCAGCGCGTTGCTATTGCGCGTGCCATGATGCAGCAGCCGAAGGTGCTGTTGGCGGACGAGCCGATCGCCTCGCTCGATCCGCTCAACGCCAAGGTGGTGATGGATTCGCTGCAGGACATCAATTTGCGCGAAGGCATCACCGTCATCACAAATCTGCATACGCTTGATACGGCCCGCAACTATTGCAACCGTATCATCGGCATGGCCGCCGGCAAGGTTGTCTTCGACGGCCCGCCCGAAGACCTCAACCGCGAGGCCGTGCGCATGGTCTACGGCGCCGACAGCAATGGCGGCGAAATCTCCGAGGCCATCACTTCGACCAGTGTCGCCGTCAAACAGAAAATCGCTGCATCCGCCGGACCGCTCGAGCCCGTGTTCCCTGGCTACTGAGAACGGCCTGATCGCCCGCCCGCGTCAAAGGCACTCGTCAAAAGTTCGAACGCTCCGGCGCGAAGCCGGAACCAACAGGAGAGAGATAATGTTCAGGAAGATGGTTTTTGGCGCGGTTTCATTGCTCGCCATCGCAACAAGTGCCGCTCACGCCCAGGATATCAAGGAATTCCGCATCGGCATCCTTGGTGGTGAAAATGAAGCGGACCGGCTGCGCAACTTTCAGTGCCTCGCCGATCACCTGAAGTCCGAATTCGGCTTCGAGAAGGTCTCGCTGTTCCCGGCCGCCGACTATGACGGGGTGATCCAGGGCCTGCTCGGCGGCACCCTCGATTTCGCCGAGCTTGGCGCGTCAGGCTATGCCAGCGTCTACCTCAAGGATCCGAACGCCGTGACCCCGATCCTCACCACCCAGCAGACCGACGGCGCGACCGGCTATTATTCGATCGGCCTGGCGCTGAAGTCGTCCGGCATCACCGACATCAAGTCGGCAAAGGGCAAGAAGCTCGGCTATGCCGACCCGGATTCGACCTCCGGTTATCTGATCCCGCTGACCCAGATCCCGAAGGACACCGGCGCCTCGAACGAAACCTTCTTCGCCTCGACCCAGTTCAATGGCGGCCACGAGAACAACCTCCTCGCCGTTCGCGACGGCAAGGTCGATGTTGCGGTTGACGACTCCTCGGGCATTGGCGACTTCAAGAACGGCTACACCTCCGGCACCTTCCACAAGGAAGTCGCCAAGGGCGCCGTCGACCCCAACGATTTCGTCGAAGTCTGGCGCTCCGGCCTGATCCCGAACGGCCCGCTGGTCGTGCGCACCGCGCTCGGTGGCGATATGAGCGCCAAGCTCGCCAACTTCTTCACCAGCCTGCCGGCCAAGGACAAGCCCTGCTTCGAGGCCATCGAAGGCGGCGATTTCACTGGCTACGTTCCTGTGAAGCCGGACTTCTACAGCGTCATCGTCGAAGCCCGCAAAGCCGCGATCGGCGGCTGAATGCGGTGGCAAAGGGCGGCCTTACCAGCGCCGCCCTTTTTGCATGCCCGATCATGACCATCTCAGCCACGATCCGTTCAGACGCGACCCGGCGGACAGCCGACTCCTGGCGACGGCAGACGTCCTTGCGCCGGTTCTACACGGCGCTCGGCATCGGTTTGCTGCTTATCGCCATGTGCACAGCCATGTGGTTTGCCGACGAGGCCAATGCCGGACATTTCTTCGATCGGCTGCCGCACATACTGGATTTCCTTAGCTGGCTTGTTCCCAAAGACTGGAACGACGTCTGGCGGGCGCTGTTCGACATCGCATCGCCGCACGACAAGGGCAGCCAGGAGTTCAACTTCCCGCTTGGCCGCGTTTATCTCTGGGGCGGTTTTTACCTACCCGAATATTTCGAGCTGATGCTCACCACGCTCAACGTGGCGCTGGTTTCCACTTTCATCGGCTTCGTCTTTGCGGTGCCGTTCTCGTTCATCGCCGCGCGCAATTTGACACCCAGTCCGGTGCTCAGGCTCGTCGTCAAGCGCTTCATGGAACTGCTTCGCGCCTTCCCCGAGATCGTCATTGCCGGCCTGTTCGCAGCCATCCTCTCGACTGGCCCGGTCGCGGCCATCATCGCCATCGGCCTGCATTCGATCGGCGCCCTCGGCAAGCTCTTCTACGAGATCAACGAAAACATCGACATGCGCGCCGACGAAGGCCTGCGCGCGGTCGGCGCCAACTGGTTCGAGCGCGTGCGCTTCGCCGGCCTGCCACAGGTGCTGCCCAATTTCATGTCTTACGCGCTGCTCAGGATCGAGATCAATGTCCGTATCTCGACCATCATCGGCGCGGTCGGCGGAGGCGGCATCGGCGAGGAGCTGAAGCTCTCCATCTCACGCGGCTTTGGCGCCAAGACGCTGGCACTGGTGCTGCTGTTGTTTACCACCATCTTCCTCGTCGACCAGTTCTCCGCCTGGCTTCGTCGCAAGCTCGTCGGCGAGCAGGCCTTCATGATGGGCGCCTGACCATGATCCCAAAAAGTGGATTCCGGTTTTTGGAAAAGATCATGGCAAATCAACAAGAAGACTGCCCATGGCCGCGATGACCGCCGATGAGATGCAGGCGATAGAGGAGCGCTTTCCCCAAGTGTTCCGACGGCCCTTGTACAAACGCTTCGGCCCGCTGGTGCTGTTCGCCGGCATCCTGCTCTACCTCGTCTATGCCTTGTGGTTCTTCAGCCTGCCGCAAGTGCTGAGGGAATCGCATTGGGAGCGACTGCCGCTCTTCCTGACGCAATGGATCAGCTACGATCTGCAGCCGGAATTCCGTCTCGATCAGCCTCAGATCACACCCAAATACCCGCGTTTTTCTGCACTTGGCGAAGACCCGCATCCCGACTGGGTCATCGCCAATGCCAACGGCTCCTACACCGTTCTGATCGAAGGCCGAGCCAAATCCGTCACCTTCGACAAGGCCGAGGCAACGCTTGTCGCCAATGGCCAAGCGGTGCCGGTGTCGTTGACCAGCGGCAAGCCGGTGATAACCGGCCCGGTGCCGGACTGGATCACCGCGCATGACGATGAAATCGTCGCCCGGATGGGCTTTGCCGGCGAGGTTCGCATAACCGTCGATCGCGTCAAGGTCCGCAAGCGCTTCCTCGGCTGGGCGAATTTCGTCTTCGACACACGCTCGCCCTTCTTCGGCAAGTCGCCCGGCGAGGTGGTCTCGTTGCTGATGTCCGGACCCCAGCTCAAGCCGGGCACATCGAACATTGCGCTGGCCGCGGACAATATCTGGAACAACGCCCAATGGCAGCATGGCGACGTCTGGACGAAGCTGTTCCAGACCATCGTCATGGCGTTTCTCGGCACCTTGCTCGGCGGCATCGTCGCCTTCCCGCTCGCCTTTTTCGCCGCCCGCAACATCACCCCGAGCGGCCTCCTCAGCCAGGTGCTCAAGCGGTTCTTCGATTTCATGCGATCGGTCGACATGCTGATCTGGGCGCTGTTCTTCACCCGCGCCTTCGGCCCGGGCCCACTGGCCGGCAGCGCCGCGATTTTCTTCACCGAGATCGGCACGCTCGGCAAAGTCTATTCGGAAGGCCTCGAGAACATCGACGACAAGCCACGCGAGGGCATCCAGTCGACCGGCGCGAACGGCTTGCTGGTGCAGCGCTATGGCGTGCTGCCGGAGGTGATCCCGGTCTTCATCAGCCAGACACTCTATCAGTGGGAATCCAACACCAGGGGCGCGACGATCATCGGCGCCGTCGGTGCCGGCGGGATCGGCCTGAAGCTTTGGGAAGCGATGCGCACCAACTCCAACTGGGCCAATGTCTTCTACATGGTGCTCTTGGTCCTGCTCGTCGTTTTCATCTTCGACAACATTTCCAATTTGCTGCGCCGCCGGCTGAGCAGGACGATCCACGACTACAACCGGATCCAGGCCGAGCAGGGGTGACGGGTGCATCGGGCTGGCCGATCGTTATGCAACTTTCCTCCACCCGTCCTTAATATGCCTGTAGCCGTCGCGGTAGACAGCTTCCGGGCCTTCGGAAAAGTCGCGCCACACCTTGGTGGCCGCGGCCAAGTCCTTCAGCGAACGCCCGAACGCCTCGATCGTCAGCCAATCGTCGTAGCCGCTCTTGCGGATGGCGGAGAAAGTCTCCTTCCAGGGAATATGGCCACGGCCCGGCACCCCGCGATCGTTCTCCGAAATGTGGATATGGACGATGTTGTTGCGGTTGCGCGTATAGGCGCCAATCGGGTCGGCTTCTTCGATGTTGGCATGGAAGGTGTCGTACATCGCCTTGATGTGCGGCCGGTCGATCGCGTCGATATGCTCCGATAAATCGTCCATCGTGTTGAGCAGGTAGCATTCGAAGCGGTTGAGCGCCTCCAACCCGATGGTGACGCTCTTGTTGCCGGCATAGTCGCCAATGGCGCGTTGCGAAGCGATCGAACGTTTTTTCTCGGCCGCTGTCGGCCCGCTGCCGGAGAAGGCCCCGAGTGTCGAATGGAGCGGGCCGCTCAACGTGTTCGCGCCAAGCGCCTGAGCGCAGTCGATCGCCGATTTCATGTAGTCGATACCGGCTTTGCGCGTCGAGGCATCCGGCGAGATCAGGTTCATCGCCGCATCGCCCATCGCCGAGACGGCGGTGCGTTGCAGCCCGATACGGTCGAGCAGTTCGCCGAGTTTCCTGTAGTTGTCCGGCGTGCCGGAGAAGACCGGTATTTCGACGCCGTCGAAGCCGGTCGCCTTGATGTCCCTCAACAACGGCTCGTGTTTTTTCGAGACACTGGTCGTCCACAACAACATGCACATGCCGATTTTCATCGACGCCCCTCCCTTCATTCGCTCGATCGCCGGAGGGGTGATGAGATTCAGGTCAGGCCGAGCCGAAAATGGCGGGTTCCGAGAACCGGAGCGGAGCGTGCTTTTGGTACATGCGCACCGGAAGCGCAGGAAACTGCCATTTGCAGGCCGGTCTCACCTGACTATCACCACCACCCTTCAGAGCTTCGTCCACGCCCCATTCTTCTTCGACGACTTCACGCAGGCCTCGATGAAGGCCATGCCCTCGACGCCGTCCTGCACGGTCGGGAAGACGACATCCTTAGCCGGCTTCCCGCCCTTCCGGCGCGCTGCACGAATCGCCCGCGCGGCTTCCTGATAGATGTTGGCGAAACCTTCGAGATAGCCTTCCGGATGCCCTGGCGGAACGCGGCTGACGCGCCCGGCGACGGGGAGCGCGCCGGCGCCATTACGGGTAATCAACTGCTTCGGCTGGCCGAACGGCGTGTACCAGAGATAGTTCGGGTCGGCCTGCACCCATTCGAGGCCGCCCTTCGAGCCGTAGATGCGCAATTTCAACCCGTTCTCGTGGCCGGGCGCCACCTGGCTTGCCCAGATCATTCCCTTGGCCGGGTGCGACCCGCCGACCGGCTTGAAGCGCAGCAGCACATTGATGTTGTCGTCGAGCAGCCTCCCCGGCACGAAGGCATCGAGATCGGCCGACAACGAATCGAGCTCCAGCCCGGAGACGAAACGGGCAAGGTTGTAGGCATGCGTGCCGATATCGCCCAGTGCACCGCCGGCACCCGCCTGCTTCGGGTCAGAGCGCCACGCAGCCTGCTTCTGGCCGGTGGCGGCCAGGTCTTCGGTCAGCCAGTCCTGCGGATATTCCGACTGCACGATGCGGATATCGCCGAGCTGTCCCTTGGCCACCATCTCGCGTGCCTGCCGCACCATCGGATAGGCGGTGTAGTTATGCGTCAGCACGAACACCTTGCCAGTCTTTTCGACCAGCGCCGCCAGCCTCTTTGCCTCGGCTAGCGTCGTCGCTAGTGGCTTGTCGCAGATGACGTGGATGCCGGCCTCGAGAAAAGCTTTGGCGGCCGGCACGTGCACATTGTTCGGCGTGACGATGGCCACCACCTCGATGCCATCCGGCCGCTTGGCCTCCGCCTTGGCCATCTCGGCATAGGAGCCGTAGCTGCGTGCCGGATCGAGCCCAAGCTCGGCCGCCGAGGCCTTGGCGCGCTCCGGATTCGACGAGAGGGCGCCAGCAACCAGCACGAACTCGTTATCCATGCGTGCCGCGATGCGGTGCACCGCGCCGATAAAGGCGCCTTGTCCGCCGCCAACCATGCCGTAGCGGATCGGACCGCCTCCCGTTTCCGTCTTCGATGCGCCAACCACGATTTTCTCCCTCGTCATTGAAATACCCCTCCCCTTGAGGGGAAGGTGGCCCGCAGGGCCGGGTGGGGTCGGTTCATGCCGAGCCCTACGCCCAGCGACCCCACCCCGATCCGCTGCGCGGATCGACCCTCCCCTCGAGGGGGAGGGAATATCTGTGCTAGATCCCCATCATGCCGCGCAGCACCTTTTTATCGGTCGTGCCGCCGGCGAAGTCGTCGAATGCTTTTTCCGTCACCCTGATGATGTGGTGCTGGATGAAGGGAGCGCCTTCGGCCGCACCATCCTCCGGGTGCTTGAGGCAGCATTCCCATTCCAGCACCGCCCATGAATCGTAATTGTATTGGGTGAGCTTGGAGAAGATGCCGCGGAAATCCACCTGCCCGTCGCCGAGCGAGCGGAAACGCCCGGCACGGTTGGTCCAGCTCTGGTAACCGGAATAGACGCCTTGCCGCCCGGTTGGATTGAACTCGGCATCCTTGACGTGGAACGCCTTGATCCGCTCGTGGTAGATGTCGATAAATTCGAGATAATCGAGCTGCTGCAGCAGGAAGTGCGACGGGTCATAGTTGATGTTGCAGCGCTTGTGGCCGCCGACCGAATCGAGGAACATCTCGAATGTCGCGCCGTCGAACACGTCCTCGCCTGGATGAATTTCGTAGCCGACATCGACGCCGTTTTCGTCATAAACGTCGAGGATCGGCGTCCAGCGTTTGCCGAGTTCGGCAAATGCCTCCTCGATCAATCCCGCCGGCCGCTGCGGCCAGGGGTAGAGGTATGGGAAGGCCAACGCTCCGCAAAACGACACCGACGCCTTGAGCCCGAGATTCTTCGACGCCTTGGCGGCGAACTTCATCTGTTCGACCGCCCATTGTTGCCTGGCTTTTGGATTGTTGTGCACCGCAGCCGGCGCGAAGCCGTCGAACTGCGCGTCATAGGCCGGATGCACCGCCACCAGTTGCCCCTGCAGATGCGTCGACAGTTCGGTGATCTCGACGCCGGCATCGGCGCAGATGCCCTTCACCTCCTCGCAATAGGCCTTGGAGGAGGCTGCCTTCTCGAGATCGAACAATCGGGCGTCCCATGTCGGGATCTGCACGCCCTTGTAGCCCAGACCAGCCGCCCATTTGGTGATCGAGGCCAGCGAATTGAACGGCGCGGCGTCGCCCGCAAACTGCGCCAGGAACAGACCAGGCCCCTTCATCGTCGTCGGCATCGGCATCTCCCTATGTTTCACGACCAAGCATAGCGCCGATTGAAAACAGGGCCAGCGTCTTTGGTCTCTTTGCACAGCGCGCTCAGCGCCGCTATTCTGGTATTACCAAATGCCGAAATCTGGTCAAGCCATTTGACGCGCTGCCGCAGTCCTGCAACCATGCCGAGTTAAGCCACATGTTTAAGTATAATCAATAGCATAGACAGGAGCCAACGCTTGATGGCAGCACTTCTTGCCGTCCAGATGAAATTACTGTAGACCTCCCATCAAGCCCAATTGGTCGAACCAGTTTGCAAAAAAATGCTGGGACGCCTTGGGGAGGAATCATGCGGCGGCTTCGGCAGAGTGCGCCGCAGGCAAACTGGTACAGGCGATTCTGGGAAGGATAGACCATGCATCTTTCGACGCACAATTGGATGCGGGCGGAGCCGCTGGAAACGACGCTCAAGCGCATCAAGAAATTCGGCTATGAGTCGATCGAGATTTCCGGCGAACCCGAACAGTACAAGCCCAAGGAGACGCGCGCACTGTTGAACGAGTACGGCATTCGCTGCTGGGGAGCGGTGACGCTGATGCTGGGCGAGCGCAATCTCGCCGCCAAGGACCAGGGCCAACGCGAGCGGTCGGTGCAGTACGTCAAGGACGTGCTGACCATGGTCAGCGAGCTCGACGGCGAGATTATCACGCTGGTTCCCGCCACTGTCGGCAAGGTCGTGCCGGACGGCACCGAGGAAGAGGAATGGAAATGGGTGGTCGATGCCACCCGGGAATGCTTCACCCACGCCAAGAAAGTTGGCGTCAAGATCGCGGTTGAGCCGCTCAACCGCTTCGAGACTTATCTGTTCAACCGCGGCGCCCAGGCACTGGCGCTGGCCGATGCGGTCAGCCCCGAATGCGGCGTCTGCCTCGACGCCTACCACATCCACATGGAAGAATTTAACGTCTATGACGCCATCCGGCAGGTCGGCGAGCGCCTGTACGATTTCCATGTCGCCGACAACAACCGCTTCGCCGCGGGCCTTGGGCAGATCGACTGGCCGAAGATCGTCGGCACGCTGAAGGAGATCGGCTATGACGGCGCGCTGACCAATGAATTCGTCGCCCCCGTCGACCGCACGCCGGCTGCTCCCTATCCCGACATGGTCGAACGCAACCCCGTCGACATCTCGCCGGAGCAGCTGAAGTTCATTCAGGACCACGGCTCCAGCGTGCTCACGGAGAAATTCTACACCGACCAGATGCGCATCAACGCGGAAACGCTGCTGCCGCTGATCAAGTAGCCGAGCCGTTTGGAAAGAGCCCTTCCGCCTCACCGCGGCCGGGCCGAGGATGAACATGCGCATCAAAACGGTCCAAGCCTGGTGGGTCCGCATACCGATCGAAGTCGCGAAGCAGCACCGCAGCGACTTCGGTCAGGTGGCGACGTTCGACGCCGCTATCCTGCGCATCGAAACCGACGACGGGCTGGTCGGCTGGGGCGAAGGCAAGAATGCCGCCGGCAGCGCCGGGAGTTACGGCGCTCTCGTTCATTTGCTGAACTACGAGGTCGGCCCGCAGCTGGTCGGCCGCGACCCGGCCGACATCGGCGTCATCTGGGAGATGCTCTACAATGGCACGCGCCACGACAGTGCCGCTCGCGCCGGCCATGCCATGCCGCAACTGGCACGACGGGGCATGAGCATCGCTGCCATCAGCGCCGTCGACATCGCATTGTGGGACATTCTCGGCAAATCGCTCGGCGTTCCGGTCTGGCGGCTGCTCGGCGGCCGCAAGCTGGACCGCATGCCGGCCTATGCTTCCGGCGGCTGGGCCACCGCGGAAGCCATCGGCGACCAGCTGCAGTCCTACATCGCCAAGGGCGGCTTCAAGGCGCTGAAGATGCGCGTCGGCGCGATGGATGGCGCCCCACATATCTCGGCCGCTCGCGTCCGCGCCGCAAGACAGGCGCTCGGTCCAGATATCGATCTGATGGTCGACGCGCACGGCACTTACACGGTGGCCGAAGCCAAGCGCTTCATCCATCTCGCCGGCGACCTCGATCTCGCCTGGTTCGAGGAGCCGGTGATCGCTGACGACAAGCCCGGCATGGCCGAGGTGCGCGCCTGCGGTTCGATCCCGATCGCCACCGGCGAAAGCGAGGCGACACGCTATGCCTTCCGCGACCTCGCCGTGCTCAAATCCGCCGATATCTTCCAGCCGGATCCGGCCTTTTGCGGTGGCATCAGCGAGGCGATGAAGATCGGCACCATCGCCAGCGCCTTCAATCTGCGCTTTGCGCCGCATCTTTGGGCCGGCGCGCCCTGCTTCTTTGCCGGGCTGCATGTCTGCGCCGCTTCGCCGGCGAGCTTCACCGTCGAATATTCGCTCGGCGCCAACCCGATGATCCACGATCTGATCGAAGAGACTGTCGAAGCAAAGGACGGTATGGTAGCGATCCCTGATAGACCCGGGCTGGGATTCACCATTTCGGAGCGGTTCCTGGAGGCGCACGCGCAACACGGCTGACATGAAAGAAAAGAACCTTCTCGCGGAACTCGCCGCCTATCTGTTCTCCCATTCCGACAAGGAGACCGGCCGCACGCCGTCGGAGCGCGAACTGGCAGAGCATTTCAGCGTCAGCCGCGGACAGATCCGCGAGGCGCTGGCCATTCTCGAGGCGATGCGCATCGTCGAGCGACGGGCGAAATCCGGCATCTACATCGATACGAAGCAGGCGAGCGTCGAGGCGATGGCGCTGTTCGCCCGCGCGGGCCTGCCGCTCGATCCCGTCCAGATCTACGAGACGGTCGAGTTGCGCAAGATCCACGAGATCAAGGCCGCCGAACTGGCCTGTTCACGCGCCACCGAGGAGAATTTCGAGCGGCTGCGCGAGATCCTGAAGGCCTCCGAGGATCGCATCGCCGCCGGTGAAGGCCTTGCCCGGGAAGACCGCGAGTTCCACCTCGAGATCGTGCGGGCGACCAAGAACAGCGTCTTCCACAATATCTGCAGCGTCTACTACATGATGGGTGAGCTGCGCCTGCCGATCTATTTCAACGATCCCGAACGCAGCGTGCGCTCCCATGCCGAGCATATCCAGATCTACGAGGCGCTGCTGCGCCGCGACGGCAATCTCGCCCAGGCGCTGATGAGCGCCCATCTGCAAGGCGCCGAAAGCTACTGGAAGGGGCTGATCGAGGGGCGTGGGGCGGAACCGCAAAGCCCAGCGCTCGAAAAGGCCTGAAATGCCCAAGATCCTGTCGACACACAGACTGCACCCCCGTGCCTCTTCCATGCTGACAGGGGCCGGCGAACTCGTCGTTGCTTCCGCCCTCGACGCGCATACGCTTGCCGCCGAGGCAAGGGACGCCGATGTCATCATCGTTCGCGCTCCCTTGCCTGCGTCGCTTTTCGAAGGAGCAAGGAAGCTCAGGGCCGCGATCCGGCACGGCGCCGGGCTGGACATGGTACCTATGGAAGCGGCCAATGCCGCCGGCGTGCTGGTGGCGAACGTACCGGGGGTGAACGCGCGATCCGTCGCCGAATACGTGATGTTCGCGGCGCTGGCGCTGCTTAGGCGCTTTCGTGTGTTGGACCGCGACCTGCGTGCGAAGGGCTGGCTGGCCGGCCGCGAACACACTGTGGTGGCCAGCGAGCTAGCGGGCAAGACGATCGGCATTGTCGGTCTCGGCGCGATCGGCCAGGCGGTTGGCCATATCGCGGCACATGGGTTCGATCTGAATGTGGTGGCGACGACGCGCAGCATGCGGCCGGCGCCGGACAGGGTCGGCTTCCTGTCGATCGATGCGCTGATCGAACAGAGCGACATCATCGTTCTGTGCTGCCCGCTGACGCCCGAAACACGGGGGCTGATCAGCCGCGAGCGCATTGACCGGATGAAGCCGGATGCGCTGCTGATCAATGTTTCGCGCGGGCCGGTGATCGACGACGACGCGCTGATCGAGGCCTTGCAGAAGGGCCGTATCGGCGGCGCCGCACTCGATGTTTTTGCAACACAACCGCTGCCGCCCAACCACCCCTATTTCGGCTTCGACAACGTCATCGTCACCCCGCACATGGCTGGGATCACCGAGCAGTCGATGATGCGCATGGGCGTCGGCGCGGCTGGCGAAGCCTTGCTGGTGCTGGCCAACAGATTACCGGTCAATCTGCGCAACCCGGAAGTGGTCGAGCACTACCGGCGGCGGTTCCCTGTCGATCTCTGAGCGCCTCAATTTTCCCGAACTCGCCGGCGATGGTGCCGGCATGGTAAACGTCACAAAATTCCTGCTGACCGCTGGCTTCTGCGTGGCGACGGCGCAAGTCTTCGCCAACGGACAGGGCAGCTACGTGTTCTGCGACAACGGCTTGCGCTGCGTGGCGGCACCCTGTCCATCGAACAGCGCACTCGACCTCGCTACTGGTAAGCTCATCAAAGGCGTTTCAATCGACATTGATCGCCTGCCGCAGCAAGACAAAGCCCTCAATCTTTCGGACAAGCTCTATGCCGGCGAGGTCGTTGTTGTCGGATCGATCGAGAACCGCACCCGGACCTTCAACGGCAAGCGGTACACCCTGCCTTGGCTGGTTGCCACCGGCATCGAACGCGCCGCCAAGGACAGCGAACGCGGCCACTGCTCGTCGCGCTGACACGCGCTGTCGGATCAATTTGCAAGCAGCGCCTCCACGCCGGCTGCGATGCGCAGCAGGTGGTGGTCATGACCATTGCGCGCCACCAGCATCAGCCCGGCCGGGCGCGTCTTTCCCGGCATGGGCAGCGAGATTGCTGACAGATCGAACTGGTTGGCGACCTGCGTGTTGCGCAGCAGAAGACCCTCGATCCTGTTGCAGAGGGCCTCGTCACCGGTCATCGAGACGATCGTCGGCGCCGTCACCGGCGTGGTCGGCAGGGCCAGTACGTCTACCCCTGACAGCCGCTCATCCATTGCGGCGACAAGTGCTGCGCGACGGCGCATTGCCCTGATATAGACCGTGGCCGGAATGGCGGCGGCGCGCGACAATGGTCCGCTTACCCGCGGGTCGACCGGCGTCGCCGCTCCCGTCGCCAGCCAGTCGGCATGGATCTCCGCCCCTTCCATCGCCGCGATCGAGGCGCGCTTGGTTGCCGCGCGCAGTTCGGCAAGCAGGTCGTCGATCGACAGTTCCGCAAGCCGTGCGCCGCTAAGCTCCATCTTGCGAAGACACCAGTCGAACGTCGTCGCGACCTCTTCCTGCGTATCATCGAACAGCACGCCGCGCGCAATGCCGATGCGCAGGCCGTGCAGTGGAAGCGGCAACAGTGCTGCCAGGTTTTCGCCCGACATCACTGCATCGGCCGCCGCACATTCCGCGACGGTGCGGGCCAGCGGACCGATCGAGTCCAGCGTGGCCGACAGCGGAAACGCACCCGCGAGCGGCACGCGCCGCGCGGTCGGCTTGAAACCGACGACGCCATTCAGCGATGCCGGAATGCGCACCGAACCACCCGTATCGGAACCGATAGAGATTTGGCTGGTGCCTTCGCCGACCGAAACCGCGGCGCCTGAGGACGAGCCGCCCGGAATACGGGTGGCATCGCTTGCATTGCCGGGGGTGCCGTAATGCGGATTGACGCCGATCGCGGTGAAGGCGAACTCGGTCATGTTGGTCTTGCCGAGGATGACTGCACCGGCCTGACGCAGCCGTCGCACGACAATGGCATCCCGCAGCGCCGGCGCTGCGGTGGCGAGCAGCAGAGAGCCCGCCGTGGTCGGCTCGCCAGCGACATCGAACAGATCCTTGATCGAGACGATCGCCCCATCGAGCGGCCCGAGCGTGACGCCGGCTTTTCGCCGCGCATCGGCTGCGTCGGCCGCCGCCCGTGCGGCTTCCGGGTAGAGCTTTACGAAAACGCTTTCGTCGTCGACGCGAACGGCAAGACGCGAAAGAATTGCTTCGAGGCTATCACGGGCTGATTGCATTTTCGGTGTCGGACTCCGCACGCTTGGAACGTCTTAAGATAGCAGCCCCAACTGCCGCAGGAGACATAGCCCGGCACGGTCGGATTTGCACCTGTCGAACCGAAGGAGGAAGGCCCGATGCTCTACCAAGGCAGCTGCCACTGCGGCAAGGTCGCGTTCGAGGTCGAAGGCGAGCTGACCGGAGCCGTACGGTGCAATTGCTCGATCTGCTCGCGCAAGGGTGCACTGCTATGGGCAGTGCCGCATGAAAGCGTGCGGGTGCTTGCCTGGGGCGATGATCTCGGCCGCTACAGCTTCGGCAACCATGTCATCGCGCACCGCTTCTGCCGCAGCTGCGGCATTCACCCCTTCGCCGAGGATGTCGGCGAAGGGAGCGGGCGAAGTGCCTATATCAATATTCATTGTATCGAGGCGTTGGACGTCGCCGCCGTGCCGGTCTTCGACTTCGACGGCCGTTCCGTTTAGGCCTTGGGATCGTCGATCGGCTTGGGGCCAAGGAAGAACGCCGCCAGTGCCGCAAGCAATGTCGCCGCCGCGCAATAGGCGAAGGCGCTGGCAACGCCGGTATTGTCGACCAGCAGGCCGCCGAACACGGCGCCCAACGCGATGGCGACCTGGAACGTCATAACCATGAGCCCGCCGGCGCTTTCCGCCTGATCGGGGGCGGCTCGCACCAGCCAGGTCTGCAGCCCGACTGGGACGGCACCGAAGGCAAAGCCCCAGCTGGCCACTGCTATTGCAGCCACGACGGGTGAGCCTCCGACCACCAGCAGCAGGAGCGCTGAAGACGCGATCAGCAGAGGCGCCAGAGTGACGGCTGCCTTGAGGCTGCGCTCGGCAATGAAGCCGCCGGCAAAATTGCCGAAGAAACCACCAATGCCGTAGGCGAGCAGCACAAGCGAGATCGTCTCGATGTCCAGTGCGGGCACCTTCTCGAGAAACGGGCGGACATAGGTGAAGCCGGCAAAGTGTCCCGAGGCGACCAGCAACACCACCAGCAGCGCTACTCTGATCATCGGCCGCTTCATCACCTCCAGCAGCGTGCGAAAACCTGCTGTACCTGCCGGCGGCAGTCGCGGGATGGTAGCCACCTGTACCAGAAGCGCCAGCGCGCCGACCACGGCGGCGATCATGAAGGCCGTCCGCCATCCCCAGATGTCGCCGACATAGGCGCCGACCGGAGCAGCGCAGACCGTCGCCACCGAAACGCCGGTGAGGATGATCGACATGGCGCGCGGCATCAGCCGCATTGGGACAAGCCGCATCGCCATGGCCGCCGACATCGACCAGAATCCGCCGAGACTGATCCCGAGCATGATGCGGGCGATCAGAAGAATAGGAAGCGACGACGCAAACGCGGCCACCAGGTTTGACAGCACAAGCAGCACGGTCAGCGCCAACATGACCAGCCTGCGGTCCAGCCGCTTGGTGACAATAGCCATGGTCGGTGCCGCAATCGCGCCAATGACGGCCGTTGCCGTTACCGCCTGCCCGGCGGCGCCTTCGGTGATGCCGAGATCCTGCGCAAGCGGCGTCAGCAGGCTGGCCGGCAGAAATTCTGCGGTCACCAGGCCGAAGACTCCGAGCGCCAAGGAGACCACCGCCCCCCATGCGGGGTCGGATCGTTCGCCAGTTTCAGATGGGTCGAGAACGGCGTCCATGACGCCTGTCGCGGGTTCGGTCATGAGGGATCTCCGGTCTGTTGCAGCGCAGCATTTGACTGCAATGCAACATAAGGAGTGACTAGCTGGAGTTTCCATGCTAGAAACACCATTATGTTTGACCGTTCGTCCAAAATCCCCGTAACCGGCGATCCACTGACGGACATATTGCGCGGATTGCGCCTCGAAGGCGTCGATTACGGCCGTTGCGAGATGAAGGAGCCTTGGGGCATCCATTTTCCGGCTCAGGCGGCGGCACGGTTTCATTTCATCGGCCGTAAAGGCTGCTGGTTGCTGCAGCCGTCCGGCGAATGGGTCGAGCTCAAGGCGGGCGACGCTGCCTTGTTGCCGCGCGGCTCAGCTCACACGCTGGCGAGCGAGCCGGGTATCGAGGCGGCGCCGATCCACGGCTATGAGGTCGAGGAGATCTGCAAGAATGTCTATTGCATGTCGAATGACGGCGTGCCCGGCTGCCGTCCGGGGACCTTGCTGTTTTTCGGCAGCATGTATTTCAATCTCGATGGCTTGCACCCCTTGCTCGGCATGATGCCGGACGTGATGCGCGCACATGAGTTGGAAGCCTATGAACCAGGTATTCCACATTTGCTGGAAGCGATGGCCCGCGAGGTGTCGATGGAGCGCGTCGGCTCCGGCGGCATCCTGGCGCGGCTGGCCGATGTGCTTGCCGCGACCGTCATCCGCTCATGGGTCGAGCGCGGCTGCGGCGACTCTTCCGGATGGATCGCGGCGGTCAGGGATCGCGAGATCGGCCGGGTGCTGGCCGCGATCCACCTGGAACCGAACCGTGACTGGACGGTGGAGGCTCTGGCGAAGATGATGGGTGCCTCGCGATCGGGTTTCGCCGATCGCTTCGCCACCATTGTCGGCGAAACACCGGCAAAGTACGTCACGCAGGTGCGGATGCACCAGGCGCGGCAATGGCTGGTCCGCGACCGGCTCAAGATTTCCGTCGTGGCGGCGCGCCTCGGCTACGAATCCGACGCCTCCTTCAGCCGCGCCTTCAAACGGGTCATCGGATCGCCGCCCAGCCATTTCCGGGCCGAGGAACAGGCGGAGATCCGCTAATGCATGTCGCGCAAAAGTGTGCAGCGGTTTTGCGATAACGACGTGCATCAAAACAAGAATCTAAAGCGCGTCGCATGAGGCCGGTCGAACGCGACGCGCTTTAGGCCGGCTAAACGTTGGCCGGCTTATTGCTCGGTGATACAGGCCGAGCCGGCACTGCTCTTGCAATATTTGCCGGAGGCCCCGCACCTGCCATCCGAGACTTCGACGACGGTGCCGCTCAACAACAGTTTGCAGTCGCTGGTGGACAGATTGACCGTGCCGTTGAGGCCCTTGATCTTCTTGGCGTCGACCTTCGCACCGGCGACGATTTTCTTGGCTGCCTGCGCCTCGCCCAGATGCGCCGCCAACAATCCCATACCGGCGACAAGCAGGATCGTCGCAAAAGTGCGGAACAGATTTCCCATAGCCAACCCTCCATTTCGGGCCTCCAAAATTGGGCTTGCAAAGCCCGTTTGGGACCAAAGGATCAGCCTATTCGACAAATCGGAGCATCCGCATCCCCCGCACGGGGGATGACGGGAAGACTCGAGCATTTCGCACCAAATGGAGTCACGTAGCGTCGCACAAATGCGGCTAAAACACATAGATAGAGCGGGATACACGGTTCGTGTTGAACGCATCCCGCTCCAGCTGCAGTAAAGAGGCTTGTACTTAGCCGGCGTGACGCAGGCTTATTCCGCTGCCCTTGTCGAACAGCACCACCTTGTCCGGATTCCAGGCAAAGCGCACCGGCTGCTCTATCTGGACGTCGGTCCTGGCCGGCACGGTGGCGCGCAGCATGGCGTCGCCGACCCGCAGCGTCAGGATCTTCTCGACGCCATGGTTCTCGACATCGTGGACCCGCGCCTCGACCGGCGCGCCGGTCTCGAGATAGACGTCTTCGGGACGAATACCGAAGACGAGCGGGCGACCGTCGGTCGCCGCGCCCGTCTTGGCACCCCCCGAAGTCTTGGCACCCCCCGCAAACGGCAATTCGAAATTGAGCGGCGCCATCACCGCACGTCCGTTGACGAGCTTGCCGTCGATGAGGTTCATCGGCGGTGAGCCGACGAAGCTTGCCACGTAGGTGTCGCGCGGATTGTTGTAGATCTCGTACGGCGTGCCGGTCTGGACGATGCGGCCATGGTTGAGCACGCCGACCTTGTCACCCATCGACATCGCCTCGATCTGATCGTGCGTCACGAACAGGAAGGTGGCGCCAAGCTGCATCTGCAGGTTCTTCAATTCGGTGCGCAGCGCCTCGCGCAATTTGGCGTCGAGCGCCGACAACGGCTCGTCCATCAGGAATACCCGCGGCTTGCGCACGATGGCGCGGCCGATCGAGACGCGCTGCATCTCGCCGCCTGAAAGCCTATCGGTCTTGCGGTCGAGCAGATGCTCGATGCGCAGCGTCCTGGCCGCGCGGTCGACACGATCCTTGATCTCGGCATCGGGCAGCCGGCGGATCTTCGGCTTCAGCGGAAATTCGAGGTTCTGGCGCACCGTATAGCGCGGATAGAGCGAATATTGCTGCAGCACCAGCGCCACGTCGCGCTCGGCCGCGCCCCAGTCGGCGACATCGACGCCATCGATGAAGACCTGGCCTTCGCTCGGTTTTTCCAGGCCGGCAATCATGCGCAGCGTCGTCGTCTTGCCGGCGCCGGTCTCGCCAAGCAGGACGAAGAACTCGCCATCGGCGATGTCGAGATCGAGCCCGGTCAAGGCGGTGTGGTTACCGAACTTCTTTGAGATGTTCTTGAGCTGGATGTGGGCCATCAGAGTCTCACTCCCAGCGATTTGCCGCTCGCCGTGTCGAAGAAATGCGCCTGGCTGGGATCTATTCTGACGAAGACCCTTTCGCCGGGGCCGCTGATGAAGCCGCTCTTGGTGCGCGCACGCAGCATCTTGGAGCCGACCTTGAGGTCGACGATGTCGAAGGACCCGAGCGGCTCGACGATCTGCGTCTCCACCGGCAGGAACCCCTCGGCGGTTTCGCGGCGGACGAGGACGCCTTCCGGCCGTATGCCGAGCGCGAGTTGGCTGCCGGCATGGCCATTGAGCTTCGACAGCAAGGCGCGCGGGAATTCGAAGCCAGCGGCCGCATCGCCGACCGTGACCGAGGCCGATGAGGGTTTCTCGGTCACCGAAGCGTCGGCGACGTTCATCACCGGGCTGCCGACAAATTGCGCGACGAAAAGATTCGCCGGATGCGAATAGACCTCGTCCGGCGAGCCGACCTGCTGCAGTACACCTTCATGCATGATGACGATGCGGTCGGCGAGGCTCATCGCCTCGATCTGGTCGTGGGTGACATAGATGCTGGTCGAACCCTGCTTGATGTGCAGCCGCTTGATCTCGGCCCGCATCTCCTCGCGCAGCTTGGCATCGAGCGCGCCGATCGGCTCGTCCATCAACATCGCCTTCGGCCGCCGCACCAAGGCCCGGCCGATCGCCACGCGCTGCATGTCGCCGCCGGACAGCGCCGACGGTTTCTTGGCGAGGAGATCGCTGATCTGCAGCGTCTTGGCGACCGAGCGCACCTCGCTGTCGATCTCGGCCTTGCTCTTGCGCGTCGCTCTCAGTGGAAAGGCGATGTTCTCGTAAACGCTCATATGCGGATAGAGCGAAAACGATTGGAAGACCATGGCGATGTCGCGGTCGGCGGCCTTGAGGTGCTGGACCGGCTTGCCGTCGATGAGGATGTCGCCGCCGTCGATCGTCTCCAGCCCGGCAATCGCCCTGAGCGTCGTCGTCTTGCCGCAGCCCGACTGGCCGAGCAGCACGATGAACTCGTTGTCGTCGATCTTCAGGTTGAGGTCCTTGATGACCTGGACGGCGCCGAAATATTTCTGGACGCCGCGAAGCTCGATTTGGGTCAATGCTGTGCCCCCGGATTTGCCCCTTGCCCGGTGCCGGCCTTCTCCTCCGGCGCGATCTTGGAGGTGATGTTGAAGCCGATCAGACCGATCAGGATGATGGTCACGCCATAGCTGTGCAGCAGCATGTTCCACGGCTGGCAGAGCGCGATGATACCGAGCACCATCAGCACCTGGCTGCCCGGTTCGAGATATTTCTGGTTGATGTCGCGAAAGCTCATTTGCGGATCGCTCCGAAGGACATGCCGCGCAACAGGTGGTTGCGGAGCAGGAAGGTGAAGATCGCGACCGGCAGCAGGAACAGGAAGGTTCCGGCGGCGATCACCGTCCAGTCCGGCAGGCCGGAACCGACCTGGCTGGGAATGAAGGGCGGTGCCGTCTGGGCGCGGCGGCTGGTCATGATCAGCGCGAAGGCATACTCGTTCCACGCCGTGATGAAGCAGAACACGGCGGTGGCGGCGATGCCGGTGGCGGCCTCGGGCAGCACGATCTTGAAGAAGGCCTCCATGCGCGTGTAGCCGTCGACGAGCGCCGCCTCTTCATACTCCTTCGGGATTTCGTCCATGAAGCCCTTCATCAGCCAGACCGAGAAGGACAGGTTGAAGGCGGTGTAAAGAATGATCAGGCCGACATGGGAATCGTTGAGCCCTACCGCCCGGTACATCAGGAACATTGGGATGGCGACGACCACCGGCGGCAGCATGCGCGTCGACAGGATGAAGAAGAGCAGATCCGCCTCTCCCTTCACCTTGAAGCGCGAGAAGCCATAGGCGGTGAAGGTGCCCATGCCGACGGCCAGGACGGTCGAGGTTATGGCGACGATCAGCGAATTCATGAAACGGCTCGGATAGCCCGACCACTGCACCTGGCCCTTGCCGTCGCGCACGATCTTTTCGCCGCCATTGAAGACGACGCGCTCCCACCACGGCGCAGCCGCGTACTCCTCCGGCGACGGCGGGCTGCGCAGCTGCGAACGCTTGGTGAACAACTTGACGAAGGGCGATATCTCCGGCTGGAAAACCACCGTCGGCGGAATGGTGGTGGCGAGATTGCGCGGCTTGAAAGCCGTCGAGGCGATCCAGTAGATCGGCGCCAGGAAGATGATCGTCACCAGCAGGACAGCGACGATGGCGACCCGGTTGAAGGTGATTTCGGAAGAAGTGCGGACTGCGGCCATCTCAGCGCTCCTTCACCTTGTTGAGATATTTGACATAGATGTTGGTGATCGCCAGCACCATGATCAGCACGATGTAGGCGAGCGCGCAGGAACGCCCGGTCTGCCATTCCTGGAACGCCATCTTATAGAGCCGGATCGAGATCAGCTCGGCCGTCGGCTGGCTGGTCAGGATGTAGGCGAGGTCGAAGGTCTTGAACGCCTCCATGGTGCGGAAGATGACCGCGATCATCAGGATCGGCGCAACCAGCGGCAGCGTTATGCGGAAGAAGGTGTAGAACGGCCCGGCCCTGTCGATCGCGGCTGCCTCGTAGAGATGCTTGGGCACAGCCGACAGGCCGGCCAGCGACAACAGCATGACAAAGGGCGACCACATCCAGATGTCGGTCAGCGCGACCGCATAGAGCGCCATTTTCGGATTCGACAGCCATTCGAAGGTGCCGAGGCCGAGCGCATAATTGATGATGCCGAAGGACGGATCGTAGAGCAGCTTCCAGAACAGGCCGACGACGGCCATCGACAGCATCATCGGCAACAACAGGAGCGTCGTCAGCAGGCCCTTGAGCGGAATGTCGCGATTGAGCAGCATGGCCACGCCGAAGCCGACGAGCAGCTGGCCGGCGACCGAGATGATGACGTATTTTGCGGTGATGGCGAAGTTGGACCAGACATAGGGATCGCTGAGCAGGTCGCGATAGTTTTGCAGCCCGACGAAATTCGCCGCCGCGCTGGTCGAGGCGCGGAAATCGGTGAACGAATAGCCCAGCGAATAGATCAGCGGGAAGATGTTGAAGACGATCAGAAACAGGATCGTCGGGATGATGAAGAGATTGCGGATCGAAATGTCGCTTAGACCGCGAGCGGCGGCCCGCGAGGACCTGTCCAGCGTGGTGATCATCGTGGTCGCCAAGACCCTGCTCCCGGTTCAAGAATCAGAAAAAGAAACGGAGGAGGCACGAACGCCCCCTCCGTGAAACTTCATGCTTATTGGCCGCGGCCGTATTTCTTGAAGGTCGCGTTCCAGTCGGCTGCCAGTGCGTCCAGCGTCTCCTTGGCGGTGCCTTCGCCGCCGATCATGTAAGGATAGATGCGCTGGTTGAGCTGCTGCAGCAGTTCCGCATATTCCGGAACCGCCCAGAAGTCCTTGACCTTGAACATGGTCTCGTAGAACGCCTTGTTGTAGGGCGTGGCGTTCTGGAATTCGGGCGACTTGAGCACGGCGGCACTGCAGGTGTAGCCGCCAAGCGCTGCCCATTTCTTCTGGGTCTCGTCCTTGATGAACCATTCCAGGAACTTCGTCGCCTCTTCCTGCTTCTGCGAGTAGGAAACGATGGAGATGCCCTGACCGCCGAGTGCGGCGAACTGGTCGCCGCCAGGTCCGGCTGGATTGGCGAAGAAGCCGGTGTTCTTGGCGTTCGGGTTCGACGCCTCGTTGATCAACGAGGGGAAGAACGCGAAGTAGTTCATGCTCATCGCGGCCAGGTTTTCAGTGATCGCCTGGTTGTCCTCGACGAAGAACGACTTGGCCCAGCCCGGAGGCGTGAACTTGTAGAGTTCCTTGTAGGCGTCGAGCGCCGCGATCGCCTTGTCGGAGTTGATGAAGCCATCGACCTTGTAGGTCTTATAGTCACCCAGCTCGCCGCCAAAGGAGAACAGCGCGTTTTCGAAGCCCATCGCCATCGCGTCATAAGAATTGTCGGTGTAGATGGCGATGCCGTATTTTTTCTGGTCCGGCCGGTAGAAGAATTCGGCGATGTCGCGTAGCGCCTTGAAATCCTTCGGCACGTCGAGATCGTAGCCATACTTGGCCTTGAAGGCTTCTTTTTCCTTGGGGTCTTCGAACCAGTCCTTGCGATAGGACCAGCCGACGGCGTCGCCTTCGAGCGGAATGGCCCAGTACTTGCTGCTGCCGCCCGGATATTCGGCATAGTATTTCACCGTGGCCGGTGCCATCACTTCACCGACCTTGTGCTTGTTGAAGAAGTCGGTCAGGTCGACATAGTGGCCACCGGTCGAGCCAGCACCAAGCCATTGCGAGTCGCCGACGACCATATCGTAGGCGTCGCCATGGGCGTTGAACTCGGTGAAGGCCTTGGTCTGGAAGTCGGGCCACGGTGTGGTTTCCACCGTGATCTTGACGCCGGTTTCCTTCTCGTACTCGTTGCCGAGTTCCTGCAGGTAATTGGCCGGATCCCATTCCGCCCAGAAGATTGTAAGTTCCTTTTCCTGCGCGTAGACGGACGTTCCGCAGGCGAGCACTAGGCCGATACCAGCAAGCAAGCTGGTCATTGTCTTGCGCATAATGATTTCCTCCCTTGTGCGCATTCTACCGTTCATGAGAACCGGCATCGAGGCCGGCCCTGGTAGTCCTCCCGTGACGGCACCGTTTCGGTCTGTGAGCCTCCTCGCTCGACCGAAACGGATCTCAGCCTTCACCTTTGATCCGCTTTATTTGTCCTGATCTGGTATTACCAATTTAAGAGGAACGTCAAGCCCTTTCTTGGACGGTGACGGACACGCAGACAAGCTGGCTTCTGCGATATCTGCCTGTTTTCGCTGAATTTTCCTACTCCATGATACATGAATGCCTTACTTGGGCCGCTGCATCGCCAGTAGCATGAATAGCCAAGTTGAAAATCTGGTCGAACCAGATTGGCGTCATCTCACGGCGGTCGTCGGCGCGATCCCATCTCCTTCAATCATCGACTCGGTCATAGCCGCGCGCACAAGAGCCCCGGCCGCCCATTGCGCAACCGACATCATACTGCGGCTATCCAAGCCCCATATATCCTTCAATACGATCAGCATCTCAACACCGAAGATCAGCGACAGCGCCTGCGCAAGCCGCTTGAATTCGCGCTGCGGCAACTGGCCCTTGAGTGGCGCGATCGCATCCTTCAAAAGCTCGATGCGATGGCCGCGCGTGAAGGCCGGTTCGCCGCCCAGCGTGCCTGCCTGTCGCTGTGCCCACTGGTCGAGCGACAGTTTCAGCGCCGCCTTGAACGTCGCTTCGAAGGCCTCGATGCGCGGCATGGCGGTGTCGAACAGCTCGGCGACCCGGCGCTCCGGATCGGCAGAGATCGATTGCCAGGTAAGGATCGGCCCGAGCCCTTCGTCGACCACCGCCTGCACCAGCGCCGCCTGGCTCGGAAAATACCGATAAGCGGTGGCGCGCGAGACTTCCGCTGCTTCCGCCACCTCGCTGACGGAGGGCGTGGCGCCCGCCTGCATCAGCTTTGTCGCCGTCTCCAGCATCAGCCGCTTGGTGCGCGCGCGGGCCCCGCGCTCAGCCCGCGGGCTGGCGCCTTGGCCGGCGTCGTCGTTCACTGTCGCTTGTTGACGTGAGACATCCATGTTAATACGATACGCGCGTCTCAAAAAATTGCAATGGCCCTTCGCCCATCGAACGGCCAGGCAAAGGGGCGGCAGCGCCGAACACGCCCAAGACCGGGGAAACGCGATGAAGCGCATCTATGTGGTGGGCACCGCCGACACCAAGGGCGAGGAACTCGCATTTCTGTCCGATGCGGTCGCCGCTACCGGCGCTTCGATTGCCCGTGTCGACATCGGAACACGCGGCGCGACCGTGCCGGTCGACATTTCGGCAGACGAGGTCGCCAGCCACCATTCCGAGGGTCGCAACGCCGTGCTCGGCGTCGACGATCGCGGCACCGCGGTGGCGGCAATGGCTGCCGCCTTTGCCCGGTTTGTTCAATCGCGCAGCGACATTGCCGGGATTATCGGCATTGGCGGCGGTGGCGGCACCTCGATCATCACCGCAGGAATGCGCACGCTGCCGCTCGGCCTGCCCAAGATCATGGTTTCGACGTTGGCCTCCGGTGACACCACGCCTTACGTCGACGTCTCCGACATCGTCATGATGCCGTCGGTGACCGACATGGCCGGCCTCAACCGACTTTCCCGTGTCGTGCTGCACAATGCCGCCCAGGCGATATCAGGCATGGCGGCAAAGCCGGCGCCGCCGGCCGACGGCAGACCCTCGATAGGCCTGACCATGTTCGGCGTCACCACGCCATGCGTGACCGCGATCGCCGATGAGCTTCGTTCGACCTATGACTGCATGGTCTTTCATGCCACCGGAACCGGCGGCCGCACCATGGAAAAAATGGCCGACAGCGGCCTGTTGTCCGGCGTCATCGACATCACAACGACCGAAGTCTGCGACTTGCTGCTTGGCGGCGTGCTGCCGGCGACCGAAGATCGCTTTGTCGCCATCGCCCGCACCAGGCTGCCTTATATCGGCTCGGTCGGCGCGCTCGACATGGTCAATTTCTGGGCGCCGCCGACAATTCCGGAACGCTATCGCGGCCGGCTGTTTTATGAGCACAATCCAAACGTCACGCTGATGCGCACCACTGCCGACGAAAGCAGGACGATCGGCGAATGGATCGGGACAAGGCTGAGCCTCTGCCAGGGTCCGGTTCGTTTCCTCATTCCGGAGAAAGGCGTGTCGGCGCTCGACATCGAAGGCGGCGCCTTCTTCGACCCTGAAGCCGATGCCGCTTTGTTCGAGGCGATCGAGCGTACCATCAAACCCGCCAAAACGCGGCGCGTGCTGCGCCTGCCGCTGCACATCAACGATCCGGAATTCGCCTGGGCCGCCACAACGGCCTTCCTCGACATCGCCAGACAGTGAGACACCAAGACATGGCCGCCATACCGCGCAAGAAAATCCTGGAGAAATTCCGCATGATGATTGCGGATGGCGTGCCGATCGTCGGCGGCGGTGCCGGCACCGGCCTGTCGGCCAAGGCCGAGGAAGCCGGCGGCATCGACCTGATCATCATCTACAATTCCGGCCGCTACCGCATGGCCGGGCGCGGCTCGGCCGCCGGCCTGCTCGCCTATGGCAACGCCAACGAGATCGTCAAGGAGATGGCCTACGAAGTGCTGCCGGTGGTGAAGAAGACGCCGGTGCTGGCCGGCGTCAACGGCACTGATCCCTTCGTCATCATGCCGCTGCTTTTGGCCGAGTTGAAGACGATGGGCTTTTCCGGCGTCCAGAATTTTCCGACCATCGGCCTGTTCGACGGCCAGATGCGGCGGAGTTTTGAAGAAACCGGCATGGGCTTCGGGCTCGAGATCGACATGATCGCCGAGGCTCACAGACTCGACCTGTTGACCACGCCCTATGTCTTCAACCCAGACGAGGCGCGCGCCATGACAACAGCCGGCGCCGACATCGTCGTCGCCCATATGGGGGTGACCACCGGCGGCTCGATCGGCGCGACGTCGGCTAAATCGCTGGACGACTGTGTCAGCGAGATCGACGCCATCGCCAAAGCGGCACGCTCAGTGCGCGAGGATATAATCCTGCTTTGCCATGGCGGGCCGATCTCGATGCCGGACGACGCCAGATATATTCTCGAGCGCTGCAAGGGCCTGCACGGGTTCTATGGCGCCAGTTCGATGGAGCGGCTGCCGGCGGAAGCCTCGATCGCCAGGCAGACGGCGGATTTCAAGGCCGTCACGTTCGGCGCTGCGTAGAGACCAGCAAAAGAAGGTGGGACGATGACCGACAACAGCAAGGTGTTCGTATATCCAAAAGACGTCAGCGCCTTCGGCTTCGACTGGGGCAGGCTGTCGCTGACGGTCGCTCCCGAAGTGAACGGCGCAAAGCGATTTTCCGGTGGTGTCGTCGACCTCCCGTCGGGCAAGGGCCATACGCGTCATAACCATCCGGGTGCGGAGGAGATCATCTTCGTCATCTCAGGCGATGGCGAGCAGATGGTCGAGGACGAGAAAGGCAACCCGGTCGTCGAGAAAGTCGGCCCCGGCTGCACCATCTATGTGCCGGAAAGCCGCTTCCACTCGACGCTCAATACCGGCGATGGGCCGATGCAGCTTTTCGTCGTCTATTCGCCGGCCGGGCCGGAACTGGCGTTGCGGGAGTTGCCGGATTTCAGGTTGATCCCGCCGGGCGGGGATAGAAGCGCCTAACCCCCGCCCGCGTTCCAGCCCCGGCCCCGATCGCCGAACATCACGTACCCTGTGTCGGTGACCGCCACCGTGTCCTCCAGCTTGATGAAGCCGCGCGTCGGGTGGAGCATGGTCGTCTCGACCGAAAGCACCATGTTCTTCTCCAGCGGCTTTGCGGCATAGGTGCCTTCATAGGTCACCGGATGGTTGGTCATCAGGAACGGCGCTTCATGCGTGATCAGCCCCATGCCATGCGCGAAGAAATCGGTATAGGGCGCAACCTTCGACTTCTTCAGCACGCCTTCGGCATGAGAAATCATGTCACCGCCCAGCGTGCCCGCCTTGACCTTGGAGAAGGCCGCCTGCTGCACTGTCTCGATCTCGGCCAGCAGATCCTCGAGTTCGGCGTCAGGCTCGCCCAGCACGCCCATGCGGCAAAGGTCGCCGATATAGCCGTGGTAGTTGCCGCCGGAATCGATCGACATCACCTCGCCCCGTTTCCAGGCCTGCGGCGAGGCGGCGCGGTTGTGGCTGGAGCCTAGCGTCAACAGGCAATATTCGAAATGCGCGCCGCGATTGGTCTCCTCGCGCCTGAGCTGTTCGATGATCTCGCTCTTGGTCGTGCCTTCGCGTGCCCAGCCGATGGTCGCCAGCATGGAATCGGTGATCAGCTCGGAGGCGATGCGCAGCTTCTCCAACTCGGCCTCGGTTTTGATTGCGCGCATGCGCTCCAGCATATCAGTCGCATCGATCAGCTTGGCATCCGGCAGCGCGTTGCGGATCAGCATATAGGCGTCGGACGGCAGGAAGGCGGGCTCGATGCCGACGCGGGCATTGCCCTTGCCGATCTTTCGCAAATGCTCGACCGCCAGGTTGGCGGCATCGAGCGTGCCCCAGCAGGCGGCATGCAGTGTCGGCGTCCAGAATGGATGGTTCTGGTGCTCGCCGCCTTCCATGCGGTTGGCGATATAGGCGGCATGCTCCGGCCCACCTTTCTCATAGACGACGACAGGCAGATAACGGCTGTGGCCGATCGCATCCATGGCGGCGAAGAAGATGAACTTGTAGCCGCCAAGCAGATACTGCGTGTTGTGCTTGGAGGTGGCGAGCAGCACGTCGATGCCGGCCTCCTCCATCAGCCCGTCCACCCGAGCCTGGTCGAACGGCACGCCGCCGACGGCATTCTTGCCTGGGGCAATGTTCATGTCTCTCTCCCTGAAATCCCTTGGCCGGCCGCTCGCCGGCACCGGCTTTCCGGCTCTGACCCTCGGCTATGCTTAATCTGCATCATTTTGCCCGATCTGGTCCAGCCAGAACGGGCGAACCAGCCCCAAAGCTGGTCCACCTGCTGCACTTTACTCCAGTCTGGGTCCTGCCAGAACCGCGCATCGAACCGTTTCCGTACAACTGGTCCAACGGACGGAAATTTCAAAGCCACGTGAGGATGCGCCAATTCCGTCTTTGGCGAAACCCCGCACAAGGCCCATAATCAGCCGTGCAGGATGCTTACGAGCGTCCGAGGGGTACGGCGGACCCGGCCGGGTCCGCGGAGAGGACGGAGTTCGATCATGCCAGAGTTCACCATTTCCAGACGTACGATGCTTGCGGGTTCGGCATTGCTGCTGGCCTCCACCGCGATGCCGACGATCGGGTCGGCGCAGACGCCGAAAAAGGGCGGACGACTGGTTGTCGCCGCTGATTCCGAGCCGCGCAATCTCAATCCGGCGATCGTCGCCTCGAACGGCGTCTTCTTCATTTCGAGCAAGATCGTAGAAACCTTGGCTGAGGCCTCCTTTGAGGGCAAGGACGGGCTCGATCCGCGCCTGGCACTCAGCTGGGAAGGTGCCACCGACGGCCTGTCGGTGACGTTCAAGCTGCGCGAGGGCGTCAAATGGCATGACGGTAAACCCTTCACCTCCGGCGATGTCGCGTTCTCGGCGCTGCATATCTGGAAGCCGTTGCAGAATCTCGGCCGCACCGTGTTCAAGGATCTGGAGGCGGTCGACACGCCGGACGAAGCCACCGCCGTGTTCAAATTCGCCAAGCCGACACCGTTCCAGCTGATCCGCAACGCCTTGCCGGCGCTGAGCAGCGTGGTGCCCAAGCACATCTACGAGACCGGAAAGATCGAGGACAACCCGGCCAACAACGCCCCGGTCGGCACCGGACCGTTCAAATTCGCCGAATACAAACCCGGCGAATATTACCGGCTGGAGAAGAATACGGATTATTGGGGCAAGGACGAGCCCTATCTCGACGAGATCATCTATCAGGTGCTGCCGGACCGCACAGCAGCGGCCAGCGCGCTCGAGGCCGAAGAGATCCAGCTCGCCGCCTTCTCCGCCGTGCCCCTCGCCGATCTCGACCGCATATCCAAAGTGCCCGGCCTCAAGGTGATCACCAAGGGTTATGAAGGGCTGACCTACCAGCTCGTCGTCGAGATCAACCATCGCCGCAAGGAGCTGGCCGACCTGAAAGTGCGCCAGGCGATCGCTCACGCCATCGACAAGGATTTCGTCGTCAAGACGGTGTTTCTCGGCTATGCCGCCACCGCCACTGGCCCGGTGCCGAAAAACGACCCGCAATTCTACACCGCCGACGTGCCGACGTACGCCTTCGACGTCGCCAAGGCCAACACCCTGCTGGACGAGGCCGGCTACAGCCGAGGCGATGACGGCAAGCGCTTTTCACTGAAACTGCTGCCGGCGCCCTATTTCAACGAGACCAAGCAGTTCGGCGACTATCTGCGCCAGGCGCTCGCCGCCGTCGGCATCGACGCTCAGCTGGTCAACAACGACTCGGCCGCGCATATCAAGGCTGTTTACACCGACCACGCCTTCGACCTTGCGGTCGGGCCGCCGGTGTTCCGCGGCGATCCTGCGATCTCGACCACCATCCTGGTGCAGAGCGGCATTCCAGACGGCGTGCCCTTCTCCAACCAGGGCGGCTATAAGAACGCCGAACTCGATGCCCTGATCGCCAAGGCATCGGAGACGCTCGACACCGCCGCCCGCACCGGACTCTACAAGGAGTTCCAGAGAAAAGTTGCCGCTGACCTGCCACTGATCAACGTCGCCGAATGGAGTTTCATCAGCGTCGCACGTGATACGGTCAGGAACATCGCCAACAATCCGCGCTGGGCGGTATCGAACTGGGCGGACACTTGGCTGGAGGGGTAAGGAAGTCTCTCCAGACTTGCGCGCCGCTTGTGTGCTCAGCTTCAACGATGAGAGCTTTTTCGCGCCCCCCTCTGTCCTGCCGGACATCTCCCCCACAAGGAGGGAGATTGGCAGCTTTGGCGTTGCCGGCCGTCTTGCAACGCTGGAGATTGGCGAAAGCGACAATGACAGCTGATCTCCCCCCTTGTGGGGGAGATGTCCGGCAGGACAGAGGGGGGCGCCGTAGAGCGCGGCACCGAAGACTTGGCTCTCCTATCGGCGTTATGCCATGACCCGCGCTGTCATCCTCCTTCGCCGCCGTCTCGTCGGCAGCATCTTCGTGCTGCTGATTGTCGTCATCGGCACCTTCCTGTTACTCGAAGCCGCTCCCGGCGACGCGGTCGATGCCTACATCGTCTCGACCGGCGGCGACGCCGGGATGATCGAGCTGTTGCGTCACCGCTGGGGTCTCGACCAGACGGAACTGACGCGGCTCGCCAATTATCTTTGGGCGCTGCTGCATCTCGATCTCGGCCAATCGGTCACCTTTTCGCGGCCGATCCGCGACGTCATCCTCGAGCGCCTGCCCAACACGCTGCTGTTGATGGGCAGCGCCACCGCGCTCTCCTTCGGTCTCGGCTCGGCACTCGGCATCTATGCCGGCGCCAGGCCCGGCAGTTTTCGCGATCGCTTTCTGTCCATCGGTTCGCTGGCGCTCTATGCCGTGCCGGGCTTCTGGCTTGGGCTGGTGCTGATCATCGTCTTTGCCGTCGACCTGCGATGGTTTCCGATCGGCGGGATCGAGAGTATCGCCTCGGCCCGGACCGGCCTCGATCGCGCCGCCGATATCGCCCGCCATCTCGTCCTGCCGGTTTCGGCGCTCGGCTTCATCTATCTCGCGCTCTATCTGCGCATGATGCGCGCCGGCATGGCCGAGGTCTGGCGACAGGATTTTGTGCTGGCCGCCCGCGCCAGAGGACTTTCCCGCCGTCGCATCGTGCTCGCTCACGTCGCCCGCAATGCGCTGTTGCCGCTGGTCACCATGCTTGGCCTGCAGTCCGCGCAGATGTTGGGCGGCAGCGTCGTTATCGAAAGCGTCTTTTCCGTGCCAGGCCTTGGCCGGCTGGCGCAGGAAGCGGTGGCGGCACGCGACACGCCGTTGCTGCTCGGCATCATTCTCATCAGTGCCGTCCTGGTCGTCATCATCAACCTTCTCGTCGACATCGCCTACGCCGTCCTCGATCCGCGCGTCGGGGCCAGTGAGGCCGGCGCGTGAGCCCGCTTCGCCGCTTTCTTCGCACGCCGGAAGCGATCGCCGGCGCGGTCATCCTGACGGCGCTGTCTGCCGTGGCGCTTGCCGCACCTTTGTTCTTTCCGAGCGATCCGCAGGCCATTGCCGGGCCGGCATTGCTGTCGCCGTTCCAGGACTGGTCGCTGCCACTCGGCACCGACCGCCTCGGCCGTGACGTGCTGGCCGAGCTTTTCCACGGCGCCCGCACCTCGCTGGCGGTCGGCCTGGCAGCAGCAGCCACCGCGCTTGCCGTCGGCGCCGTAATCGGCACGTTGGCCGGTTTTGCCGGCGGCCTTGTCGACGAGGTACTGATGCGCATCACCGACGCTTTCCAGACCGTCCCAGCCTTCCTGCTGGCTTTGGCTTTCGTCAGCATCGTCGGGCCGTCGCTCGGCGTCGTGGTCGCTGCGATCGCGCTGGGCGCCTGGACCGGACCGGCACGCGTGGCGCGGGCCGAAGTGCTGTCGATCCGCGAGCGCGATTTTGTTGCCGGCGCCCGCGTCATCGGCATGCATCCGCTGGAGATCGCCTTTCGCGAGGTGCTGCCCAACGCGCTGCCGCCCGTCCTGGCGTTGTCGTCGGTGATCGTCGCCGCGGCTATTCTCACCGAAGCGGCATTGTCTTTTCTCGGCCTCGGCGACCCCAACCGCGTGACCTGGGGCGGCATGATCGCCGAAGGCCGCGCCGTGCTGCGCACCGCGCCCTTCCTGTCGATCATTCCGGGTGTAGCACTCGTGCTGACCGTGCTCGGCGTCTATCTCGCCGGCGAAGGCGTCGTCGAGACCGCGGCGGTGAGAAAGAGCCTGTCGTGACGGCGCTTGCTTCGATCCGCAATCTAACGGTGACCTATCGCCGCGACGGCGCCGAGGTGGCTGCGCTGAAACATATCAGCTTCGATGTCGCCGCTGGCGAGCGCCTCGCCATCATCGGCGAGAGCGGCTCGGGCAAGAGCACGTTGGCGCTGGCGATTGCCGGGCTGCTGCCGGCCACTGCCAAGATCGAAGGCCATATCGATTGGCTCTTGCGCCCGCCGCCAATGTTTGGTGCCAAGGCACCCCCCTCTATCCTGCCGGACATCTCCCCCTCAAGGGGGGAGATTGCGCTTTCATCTCTGCCTTCGCCAATCACTGAAGCTGGCCGAAAGGAACCGGCTGCGGAACTGCCGATCTCCCCCCTGTTTGGACCGGGGACATCGCGAACAGCTGTGCGAGGACATCGCGAACAGTTTGCCATCCTATCGTTGGCTTGCA
>NZ_JAMYSP010000043.1:0-51420 GCF_040322015.1 Mesorhizobium sp. M0208
CCGCCTTGTTGAACAATGCTTGCTTTGCTTCCGATGCGTAATCTCCGGCTTTCCTGGTGATCTCGTCACGCGCATCGTGGAGCGCATTTCATCATTTGGTTGGGGATTCACATGAACCGATTTCTCTTTGTAATTGCTGATTTTCTGTCCCGGCCGCCAGGCTTTTATCTGATCATCGTGGCCATGATAGCCTGCACTGCGATGGTCCCTTTCGGCCTAACAAGCGTAATCACCTATGCGCTTTCAGTAGCTGCGATTGTGATTACCGGCGTTGTTCTGATCCAGGGTTATCGCGACACTGCTGCCATCCATGCCAAGCTCGATGAAATTATCGTTGCATTGAAGGAAACGAGGAACAATGTCGTCGGGCTGGAGCACGCCGAGCCTGAGGAAATTAAGGCCCATTTGGCGCGGCTCGAAATGGAAGCGGCGGCGGCTGATCAAGAAACCAAGCACGGGGGAGTTTCTGACGCCTGAGCGCTACTCAAAAGCCATCATGGCAAGCTGAGTCCTGCACGAAGCGGTCGCTCAAGTCCCGCCGGCGGCTGCCAAGCGCAACGAGATGCGCAGCAGCAGTAAGCTTATAAGCGGAGAATGGCTGATCTAACGTATGCGCACTGTGGTAGTCGGCAAGAAGTCTGGCCGTTGCAAACCGGGATGGACGCGAGCGGGCTCGCCGGACTTGCAGTTAGGGGGGCAGCTCGAGGACTGTTTGTGCCCCGGTCGGAATCATTGCGGCCCATCGTATTCCGTGGGAGTGCATCTTTTCGCAGAGCTGGCGGAAGCAATTCCAAGCTATGGGCAGGTCTCCCGGCTTTGACCCGCATTATTTGGAAGAACACCGCCGTCGAGCGCTGCCGCATTCTCCAGGGAACGTCGACGCCGTGGGGGGCGTCGGCATAGTGATGTCGGCGAAGCCTGCCTGCGGTCCAGATGCGGAGAGCGGTATGAGCTCACACCACGTCTCTAACAACCGCATCTAATTTCGTTAGGCCTACGCTCGAAGGCCTTTGCGTAAAAAGTCCCTGTTCGATTGCGGCCGCCTTGAAGGCATCGATCGCAGCTTGTTGGTTGCAATGACCGGCCAAGCATTCCCTGATCATTCGGACGGCTTCGAGCCGCCGCGGCTTGGCCACGTATGGCCATGGTTGTTCAAGTGCTTTCGCAGCGTCGGATATTGATGCAACCACCATTGGCCTGCAATTCAGGTAAATTGTAATCGGAATGAACGCCGGCATTTTCTCGCTCGCCAGGATTGAACGGGGCTAAACGCGAAGAGAAAGCGGAGGTTGCATGAACGCGCAGCTTCGCGATTTTAAGTCCCGCTACACGATGCAATTGAGACTGAACAGGCCTTCTCGGGGCAAAGCTAAACTCAAAATAACGCCCGTTGGCGGGTCGCCGAATTCTGAAGCGAACAAATCGCCGACAGGCTCCATGGCGCGGTTTACGAACCATGGGCACGATGATCTCCGTGGGCAGGCCATAAATCGGAATCACGGCGGCTCTGAAACGTTCCACCGTGGTGCTGCCGGGCTGTCCGTTTCGGGGTCTAGCTTCGAGGAGCTCGCCCTCGTGCTTTTGCCCCTCAAAATGCGAGATGCGAGACGTCGCCATCCAAGGGCGAGGGGTCGACGTGTCGTCGGTGCAGAGCCGTTGAAGTACGCGTTGGCACAAACCCAGAGCACGTCCTGTTAATCCGGTTCATATCCTGCGGCTTTGAAGTAGTTGGCACATTCGGCTGGGGTGAAGAGGTCGACGACCGCGCCGACCGCGTCCCAGAGAGCCTTGATGGTTCTCTCGGCCTTTGCTCGCAGCAGCGCCCGGACGACGTGAGCCTTACTACAGAGATTCCGTCACAGACCCGAACTTAAAAAGAGTTGCTGATCGCCGCGAGCTGATGTGCATCGTGTAACGGACTTCGAGCGCCGCGCCTTTGCCACTCTGGTCAACCTGCGTCGAACCTGCCCGCCGCTGGAACCGAACCTCTACGCATCTTACACGACGCCCATCGATGAGTAACGGATGATCACCTCGTCCTGACGAAAGCGTCGCTCAAGGTCAGCACGGCGTGTTCGCCAGGCTTGCAGATCAATCTCCTCCGTCATCACCTCGAAGATGACGATCTCATCATAGCTGCACTCGCCGCCTTGCCGCCACAACCCTTCCGCAGGTGCCTGCAAAAAGGCTGTGACGCCGGCGAACTGCTGGGCCAGTTCTTCTTTGAGCCGGTCGAATTCCTGTTTGGGGAACGGTCTGCCGGAATTGTCCGCGCGAGGTAGCAGGATTTGAAAAAGATACATGATGAAACTCAATGATCACGAACGGTCGCCGTGCCTCTTCGTTCCTCATGCTTTGTTTTCGGCGTCGGCGCCTGGCACCGTGCGCTTGGTGTCACCGTGGGCCGTGTTCGGCCTGGACCAATATTCGCCGTCGCCATTTGCAAGATAGTTGTGCATGTCGGTTGCAGCGACCGCTGCGTGACCGAATGCTACGGCAAGCTGATTGATCTCATTGACCACATCTCCGGCTGCATAAAGGCCGGTGACTGCGGTGCGCTGGCGCGAATCTACGACGAGATTGCCCGCTTTGTCACAGCATGCACCAAGGTCGACCGCGAGCCTCGAGCGGATGGTCGAGCCCATCGCAGGGTAGATGGTGTCAAACGACAGCGTTCCGCCGTCGATGAGTTCCACGACCGCCTCCCGGCGCGTGGCGCAAACGGCATTGGGTCTGCATACGCCGATCTCGATACCGGCCCTCTTGAGCTTGGTACGCTTGTCGGGGGAGGGCTCGGATGGATCGGTAATCAGCAAAGTGAGATCCCGTGTGAAGGTGCGCATGAACAACGCCTTTTTCATTGCGTGTTCGATCGGTCCGATGACGGCCACCCGTTTGTCGATGGCTTCATAGCCGTCGCAGATAGGGCACAATCGCAAGACGCCAGCTTGGATCATGTCGGTAACGCCAGGAAAATCTGGCAGGATATCAACAACGCCGGTAGCAATGAGCACCGAGCGGGCACGAATGGGAGATGAAGCGCCCGCCAAAAACCCAGCCTTCGTTTTGCGAATGGATACGATCCTGTCTTGGACCAAGCTCGCGCAGTATCGAGCAGCCTGCAGCTCGAGGCGGTCAAGTAGGTCAGCGCCGGTGATACCGTCCGGGAAGCCTGGGCAGTTGCGCGTCAAGGAAATCCGCTTTGCACGGCTTTCACCTGCGTCGACGACAATTACTCGCCTTCGGAATCTTCCAAGATAAGTCGCAGCTGCTAGGCCCGCTGGCCCGCCACCTACGATCAGGCAGTCGAAGCTTCCTTCATGCCGGCTCCTGTCCCGGTTGACCATCCAGAAACCCTGAAATCACACGGCTGCATCGCGAGCGCATAGTCGAACGCCGTTGAAGAGAACGCGGAGCACGCCATTTGGTTACAAACGTGGAGCTCCCAATTCGCCGGACAGTTCAGCCATTGGGATAGTGCTTTGATGACCTGCCAAGGGAAGCCATCTTCAGCGCGGAATGGAGATGGAGACTGACAGAATAGCGTCGACGACGGGCTGGGGAGTAGGTGTCCGCGGCAGAAGCAGGATGGAGCAGGCGGGCTTTTCCCTCACTTGGGCTGGTCCACCGTGACCGGCCTTCAAAGACGGGGCAGGTGCTATAGCGGGTTCTTCAGTCAGCTCCAATATCCGCCAACAAGACTGCTGGGTAGCAAGTGTTCGTCCATCACCATTTTGCCGGACTTCCGCAGCCCGGGGACCTGAGCGGAATTTACACCTTGCGGTCGATTCGCCGATGCTCGCCAAGCCTCGACAATTGTTCTATGCTCCTTGGCACGGCACAGTTCGCGGTTGCAACGCGGAAGGCTGTTGTCCTGTGGGGGGTCCAATGTTCGAAGTCGTCGGAGACTGGTGGAAAACGGGCTCGAGAAGCTGCTTCGCCCTAAACACCCTTGGCCTGATCGTTGCCGTATCGGTGCTGCTGTTACCTGGGCTGGAAAGCGCCAATGCACAGACGAACTGGACACTCGACCCGACCGCCTCCGTGCTCACCTACCAGTCGGTCAAGAAGAATACGATCGTCGAAACCAACAAGATCAGGAACATAGCCGGCACTCTTTCTTCGACGGGTGAGGCCAAGATCACTTTTGACCTTAACTCCGTCGACACTGGTGTCGACCTTCGCAATGTCCGCATGCGGTTCCTTTTCTTTGAGACATTCAAATATCCGTCCGCCGAACTGACAGCAAAAGTGGACCCTGCCGCATTTGCAGACCTGGCGACCAAGCGAAGGGTGAAGGCAGTGCTGCCATTTCGCCTCAACCTGCACGGCGTCGACAAGGATCTTGAGGCCAATGTCGTCGTAACCATGATCAGCGACAGCATGGTCTCCGTCGCTTCGGAGGCGCCTGTTGCCGTGCATGTCGAGGACTTCGGACTGCTGCCGAATGTCGACAAGCTGCAGCAAGCCGCCAATGTGACCAACATTGTTCCGACCGCTTCGGTATCGTTCGATTTTGTGTTCAACGCTGGCGACAGTAAGCCCGCGGCCGTGCAGACAGTCGCGGCAAGTACTGCCGACGTCGGGCCCGTCGCCACCGATGCCGCGAAAGCGAATTTCAGCGAAGAAGAGTGCCTTAACCGGTTCGCGGTGCTCTCCCGCACTGGGGCCATCTACTTTCGGTCGGCGAGCGCGCGGCTCGACAACCAAAGCCGCCCGCTGTTGGCGGAGGTGGTTGGCGTGGTCGGCAAGTGCCCAGGCCTGAAGGTAGAAGTTTCTGGCTATACCGATTCCGATGGTTCGCCTGCCTCCAACAAGCTGCTGTCGGAGCGCAGAGCCCAGGCCGTTGCCGATGCCATCGTCGCCGCGGGTATTGCACGAACGCAGATCACGGCAACCGGGTATGGCGAGGAGCGGCCTGTCGCGGCTAACGATACGCCGAAGAACAAGGCGCTCAATCGGCGGATCGAGTTTTCCGCCACCAAACTCGTCAACTGAGGAAGGACCTCTTGTTCCGGTGGGGCTTCCATCTGATTGCCTGTTTTGGCAGTGCCCCGCGCGCGATCGGGCTGGCGACGCTCTCGCTATTATTGACATTGACGGCGGCCAATGCGGAACGCCGTGTTGCTCTGGTCCTTGGCAACTCCCAGTACCAGCATGCGCCGGCGCTGACCAACCCGGTCCGGGACGCGCAGGCTGTTGCCAACCGCCTTTCGAAGTTGGACTTTGAAGTCGTCTCCGGTTTCGATCTGACCAAATTGCAGACCCAGACGACGATTGCGCAGTTCGCAAAGCAGGTTCGCGGCGCCGACATTGCGCTTTTCTTTTACGCCGGCCATGGTTTGCAGGTTTCGGGCAGCAACTATCTCCTTCCGGTTGATGCAGCATTGGAAGACGAGACTTCGCTGGATTTCGAGGCGGTGCCTGTCGAGTTCGTTTTGCGGCAAATGTCGCGCGAGACCAGCATAAGACTGATTTTCCTCGACGCCTGTCGCGACAATCCCCTGGCTGAAGTCTTGGCAAAGGCCGCAGGCGTCAAGGGAGCGAGAAGCGGGCTTGCCGAAATCCCGATCGAGAATGGCGGTGCGGGTACACTGGTCGCCTTTTCCACCAGTCCCAATCAGGTTGCCTATGACGGATCGAGCGAGCATTCGCCGTTCACGTCCGCGTTGCTTGCCCATATCGGGGCTTCGAACGTCTCCATCACCGACGCGATGAACATGGTCACCGCCGATGTCTTCAAAGCAACGGCCGGCAAGCAGCGCCCGTGGATCAATGTCTCGCTGACCACCGAGGTCGTTTTGCACAGGGTCGATCTCAACGCGCCGCTGATCGTCGGCGAAGCGACCGCTCCGCAACATGCGGAAGACGGTTCGGATGGGCGCAACGCTACCGCAAATTCGTCAGGCGACGATGAGGCACAGCTTGCGCTTAATGTCCTGCGGCAGAAAATTCCGAAACTGGCTTCGGACGATCCGATCTTTTTCGACCGACCTGTCGATTTTGGAGATCCAAAGATCGACGGCAAGAGTATCGCCGAGCTGATCATGGGCAAGCCTCTCTTTGCTCCCGTGGAAGGGCTCGATAAAGCGGTGTGGCAGGGCAAGCACTGCAATGGCTGCCACGAGTGGGATGAGGTTCGGCTGTGCGAACAGGCGAAGAATTTCGCCGCCAACGATGTGTCCGTGCTGCGTCTGCAACATCCCCTCGGGACGCGCTTCAAGGTGGCGCTAGCCAAGTGGGCGCAAGGCGGCTGCAAGTAAGATCTGGGCCTTCGGTTTGAAAATTCGTGGTCAAACGGGCCATGGGACCAATCTGCGCTTCCGGTTCTCACGGACCCAAATGTCCGCTGCTCCGGTTCTCGAAACCACCACCATATGACTCGCCAGAGCGAATTTCGAAACAGCCTCTAAGGAGGCTTATTTCTATGTGGCGGATGTTGAACCGCGGGCTACGCTCGAGCGTCTGCGACCGAAAATGGCCGCGCGACACCCGCTCGCGCAACTGGAACGTCTCGCCATTGTTGGCCCCTCGAAGGCTGGTGCTCGAGCCATGCGGGAGAGCTACCGACTGTGGTTCGAAGCTGGGGAGCCTGCCGGCAGCGGCGCTCTGTAAATCGACGGATCGGCCTGAGGTGGCGAATGACCAGCATCGCAATCTTCAACGTAAACGCCCTTAATCACACCGTTTACGGCGCGCCGCCGGCAAGAATCACCATTCCGTTGTCAGGTTTCTGAGCGTGCCAGATGAGGACAGTGGCGAACCCAAAGGCTCCCCAACGCAACGTACCCCGACTGTGCGCGTTCTAGTGAAATGGGAGGGCGCCATAGCCGATCTGACGGGGGTGGTCTGATGACAAATCGGAGCAACAGGGATGGCAAAGTTTAAAGAAGCCCTTGAGCGCGGGAAGAAAGCTCGCCGTCAGCAGGAGGAGCCCGTCGGCGGCGCGGAGATGGGGAAGCGAGATGCCCCCATGGCGGACTTCAGCGAGCAAGCAAAGGCTTGGCTAAACGACGTCGTGATTGCATCGCTGGAGGCGGCCAAGGCTGACGTGGCAGGCGAGGTGGCTATCGACATAGACACCGCGCCACGCCGGCAGGTCAAAGCTTTAACCCCGTCGATTCGTTTCCAGATCTACAGGAAGCGAGAATTGGAGAAGACGCCTAGAAGAACCTTTACCGTCAACATTAAGGTGAGCGGGGCGGTCTCCATGTCTTCGCCGGGGATGGTGACCAAAGATGTGGGAAACATAGGGGATAGGTCCGACTTACGGGTCCGCACCTTAACCGAACTGATCGAGGACGTCGCCAGGGTACATAACAACGCTGTGCCCACAGGCCTTTGTGGAGCCTAGGGGGCACAAGGTCGTCATCGCGCGAGCCAGTTATCCGATCACCCGCTTAAAGAAACACGGAATATTTCCGACCTCCCATTCCACAGGAAATCGTTTGTTGATCTCTCCTAAGTTCCGGGCAAGATGACCTTAGGGCACTGAGGGGTCGGCCATCTGTAGACCCATTTCGACAAAGGCAGATAGAATGGCAAAACGGTCCGCGAGTGCAACACGCGCCAGCCCTGCCAGAACTCCGGCATTGACGGCATGGGCGGCAGGAAACGGCGGCGAGGCGGGTGGTACTGCTGTGCGGCCGACGGATCGGCAAGCACCAAGGCCATTGTCACGCCATCCGGCAGCCAAGGCAATCCAGGCGCCCGGGGTTGTAGGGGGCACTGCCGCTGCCTGGCCCAGCGCGGCACGATGGTGGGCGCTGCCCGGTTCGCTGACCCAGTTGCTGACGAGTGCGAGCAGTTGTTGATCGGTTTCATCGAGCAGCTCGCTCAAATGCCCAAGGCATTCATGAGCCCACCAGACCGCAGCCCGATCCGGCAGCAGGTAGGCACAAAAGGTGATTGCCTCTTCGGGAACGCGCCCTGCAAGGAGATCGCGGCAAAACTCGATCGAATGCTGTTCGGTTGGAAGGGTTCGCATGTCTCGGGCAGCGGCGGGACAAGCTAGGAAAAGATCTCGTGCCGTTTTGAATCGGAGCCCGTTGGCCATGACGCCACGCTTTCATCGAGAGCCTGTCAGCACTCAAGCCCGCAGCGCGGCGCTGGTCAAGTCTCTACTCGCAGCGGAGTGATAACGGCGATACAGTCGCGGCTCGGTGCTTCCCGCAGACAATTGCTTCGGAATTTGGTATGTTCACGCTTGATAATATCGGATGCTCAACAGGAGTAACCGCTATGCGGTGGGCCAGTTCACCTTTGGTGTTGGCGGTCATGGTTTTCTCAACGCATGTTTGCGCCGACCCTGTCCAGAAATCAGAAGACATCGTCAAGTTTTTTGCCGGCGCGGCCGATCTTGGCAAGTCGCGCGGAATTTGTGTCGGCACCGAGGAGCAGTGCAAGAGCAAGAGTAAGCCAAACGAGGGACCCGCCGGCAAATCCAGTCTCGACATGCTGATCAATTTCGGACTCGATTCGGCCGAACTCGACGCAACCGCGCGCGCCGAGCTCGCGGAGTTTGCCAAGGCCCTGAAGGACAACCGGCTTAGCAGTTTCCATTTCGTCGTCGAAGGCTACACTGACGCTTCCGGTCCGGCGAACTACAATGAGCGGCTCTCACAGCGACGAGCGCAATCTGTGACGTCCTTCCTGACATCAAGCGGCATTGAGGCGGCTCGGATTAATCCGATCGGCCTGGGCGAAGCGCATCCGCGCAGCCCCAACCCATACGATGCTGTCAATCGCCGTGTGGAAATGCGCATAAAGACCGAGTAGCGCACGCCGCCGAAAACTGTGCGGCAGTTTCGAGCCACAACGGCTTTGCCGCGAGCAGGGCAGTCGTTTGAACCCTTTCTTACGAACGCCTGCGATGGCTCAAAGCGCGTTCTGCACGGAGCTCAGCATCGCCATGATCACGTGTTTGTACTTTGCGAACTCGGGCGATGTCTGCCGGATTTCAGTGGTGGTCGTCGTCTGCTGGCTCGCGGTCGTTGCTGGGCTGAGCTTTCGACCCATCTTCCTTTCGGCCCAGTCCACGACATAGCTGGCGGTCTTGCCGGTGAGAAAGGGATTGGCCTGAATGACGGCTGATCCGAGCACGGCGCTCAGTTGCGCCGAACCCGACGCCGACAGCACCTGATGCGCCCCTTCCATGCCGAGGAAATGGCACAGATAGAGCCGGCCGGCTGTGATCTGGTGGCCGCGCGCCCGAAGATAGGCTTCGCCCTCTCGCGCCAGATTGCGAACCATCTCGCGCGAGATCGTGGCGTCGTAACGCAGGGCAAGCAGGTCGGCGGTCGAGAGCGTGCGTGCAAGTTCAGGGCGGTATGTATTCATCATACGGATCCAGGTCTTGGTGATGAATTGGCCGGCACCGGTCGCTGAAGAATTCGGGTTCTTGGCACGGGCACTGCCGCCACTTTCGACGTGGACGATGCGGTCGGTGAGCGTTTCCACGGCGGAAAAGTCCGAAGCGACCGCAGTAACTGTGCCCAGCGGGTCGATCGCCGCGCCATTCTGGTAGAGTTCGAAATGCAGGTGCGGTCCGGTCGACAGTCCGGTGGTGCCGATGTAGCCGATGATGTCACCTGCCTTCACCTTGGTGCCGACGCCGCCCACGATTGCGAATTTCTGCATATGCGCATAGCGCGTCTCGCGCCCGTTTCCGTGGGAAATCTTGACCAGATTGCCATAGCCGCCCCCATCGCCCTGGAAGCTGATTTCGCCATCGAAGGCGGCTGCGATCGGCGTGCCGACCGGCGCCGCCCAGTCGACGCCCTTGTGGATGCGAACGGTGCCCAGAATTGGGTGCTTGCGGGGCCCGAAGGTCGAGGTCAACACCCCGTTGACCGGTGTGACCATGCCGTTGGTGACCGTCAGCGAGCGGACCTGATCGTCGCCTGTCACGCATGCAAACTGGCCATCGCTCTGCTGGAAAACGAAACAGTCGAGAGTTTTTGTCGTGCCCTGGACACCCACATACAGCACCCGCCCAGCGCCTTCGTCCTTGCCGCGCGGCGTCTGCGAATAGATCAGCACAAGACGCTGGTCCTCGCTTGCGAAGGCGTCCAGATCCTGTCCTCTCGACAGATACATGATGGCTTCGCCGATCACGCCGGTCGGAACGCTGTTGCGTGCCGCTGTCGAGTAGATCGCGTCGAGCAGACGATACTGCCGTTTGTGGGCGCCTTCCGCCGGCGCGCCCGAGTAGTTGAAAAGATCTTCCCGTACCCAAGGATCAACGCCCGAAACGAACACGCCCGCGGCATTGCGCGTCAGCGTACCGACAAAGACGTTCTTGGCGTAGATCGACACCTGCATGAGGGACATCGTTGTCGTCTCGCGGTTGGGTCGGTATCCACGCATGGCCACGACATAGCCCGGTTCCAGGCCGTCCCGGCCGAAGAGCGCCTTCAGCGCCTCGCCTGCCTGCTTGGCGTCGTCGGCGGAGAAATGTGCATCGAGCGCAACGCTATCCAGACTGCGATCGTTGAGGATCTTCACGAACGTGTCTTCCGTAGCCTCGAACCGCTGAAATTCGTTCGTGACAGTTGCGACGCTGGTGTTGTTTTCGATCTGGGTCTTGTGGAACGCGGGAAGAGCTGCATCGCCTGCATCGATTGTTTCACCCCAGCCGGCCTCCGGGTCATCGGCTTCGGCCAGTTGATCGGCGGCAGGGGCGGGTTCATCCGCGGCAGGAGATGGCTGAAGATCGTTCTGCAGATCGCTGGAGGCTGCGGGGGCCGTCTTTCGTTGCGCCTGGAAGAATGCGAAATCCTCCTGCGTCGACGGTATGGTCGTCATGAATTTCTCGCTGGCGCTAAGCATGACGTCGGACAAAATCTCGATCTGTGACGAAACCCCGGCCTGGTCGAGTTCGGCCGGACGCGGAACGACGCGGCCTTTCGTTGCGGCGCCGGAATCGGGTGCGAGCGTGATCCACATCGGGTCTCCCGCCAGGCCGATAATGGCAGGCACATAAACAGAGGCATCGGCCGGCACATCGTCGGCTCCTTCGACCGCATGCAGCTCCTCGTCTTCGTCGCCAAATGACCAGTAGTCCGCGGTGAGATAGAAGCCGGCTGCAATCGAACACAGGAAAACCGTGGCGAGGCCGGCAAGAAGCCTGCGCCAAAAGGTGCGCCGGCGAAGGGCAGCGCGTGCTTGCTTCTTTTCCTTGAAGCTGGTGTCGATAGCGTGCGTCACGGACTGCTTCCGGTCAGGAAAAACGTCCACCGCACCTGTTCAAGCGTATCGACTTCGACAAATCGCGCGGCAATATGGCCGCGCTGCCAGCATTCGTCGATGCCGCGTATCGAGAAACGTCGCCGCTCAATGCACATTTCGGTCGATCCGGTCAGGATCGCGTGGCCGAAAACGTCGGTGGCGTAGAGGTAGATGTAGCGGTTCGTCAGTTCTTCGCGGATGACGTTCACGCACTGATTTGCGCCGATGGTCCACCAGCCGTCGGTCTGGTCGGCATTGTCCACCTCCTGGCCGACAGCGAGGTTGACGACGTCGAGCGTCTGATTGCACACCGTGAATTCGGCGCGCGCTTCGTTGCACGAGAGCACGGCTAGCAACGCGGCGGCCGAAACGACCGCAAGCCTCATCCGGCTCATCGAGGCAAGCAAGGTTCGAAGCCGACCACGCTGCTTTACGGGCAGGTCGGAAGACGAGCGGGGCGAACGCGAGCTAAGCAGTTCCATCGGACGCCCATGCTAGCCGCCGAGTCGGAAATACTTGGCACTGGCCGAAAACTTGGAACCGTTGGCCTCAATTTCCTCGAGAATTTTGGGCAACAGCCGTGAGGCTGGCACTGGCGTGGAGATCGCAGCCGCCTGGATGTCCTGGGGCCCGGTGATCACCATGATGATCTGCGGCACGGCCTTGCCTGCAGCCCTGTCGGCGGCGCCGAGACCGATCGGGATGCTGAAGGTAGCCTTGTCCGAGTGAACGACCATGCGGTCATCGAGGTTGAACATCATGCCTTTGTGGTCGATCAGCAGCACGCTGGAAATGAGCCCGCCACGCGTTACCAGCGTACCGCTGATCGGCGTACCGTTCGACACCGATGTTCGATCGAGAACAAGCTGCGGCTTCTCGCCAGCAGTCTGCCCCAGAAAACGCAGAAAGTTGGTGACTTCGCACTGGCTCGGCTCAATAAGGCGCACGTTGATGTCCGGCTCAACGTGGAACTTTGCCTGGAAATCAGCCAGCATCTGCTCAAATGGCTGGACCGCGGTTCCAAATCCTTCGATCGCAGCGGTCTTATCGGTTATCGAGGTTACGGCGGCGTAGAAACAGTCGCCGCCGCTGAAGTCGCGAACCCACGACACACGTTGCGCTATCTCGTCGATTACTGGGGCAACTTCCGGCTTGGGCAAGTTCAGGGCGACCATGGCCGGATCTGGTTCTCCGGCCGCCGGTTGGTCGGGCTGCTGCTCCTTTGCCCTCGTCGTATCCGCCTGGCGTGCAGCCGGCTCGGGAACGGGCGGTGCTGGTATCGTCTTCGCCGGCACGCTCGCCTGGTGTTTGGGCGGCGGCAGGACGGCCTGCTGCTCCTTTGGGCTCGTCGCACCTGCCTGGCCCGCAGCCGGTTCGGGAGCTGGCACGGCCGGTTTCGCCCCCGCCTGCGGGCTTGCCTGCTGTTCAGGCTTTTGGCTCGGTGCGGCGTCTGGCTGCGCGGCGCGCGGCGCCGGAGCCTTGTCGACCAGCGGGAGAGCCGGAGCAATCGTGGCAGGCGGCGAGGGCGTATCGGGCTGAAATGATGGCGTTGCGGTTTCGGCCGGCAGTTGCGCCGCGCTTGCCGACGGCTTCGACTTTTCCTGCATTTGCGGGAGCATCTTGGGCGACGCTGCCGGCGGCTGCGTTCTGGCCGCGGCGGCCTCCGCCTGATTTTCAGTTGGCGCTAATGTAGCTTCCGTTTCCGGCTTTGGGGCTGGAACTGCCTGTGGCGGCTCAGGCGCGTGCGCATCATTGTCCGTCGCCAGCGGCTTTGACGCCTCTGCCTCAGGAATTGATGCATCCGGGAAAGGCGTTGTTGCTTGTGGTGCAAGTTGCGGTGGCTCTGGCGCGGAAAGCGAGGTTTTGACAGCGCTCGGTGCGGTGGGCGTTATAAAGCCGCTAAAATAGAGGCCGGCAACTGAGGCGAGAGCCAATGTCGCGAAGGCAGAGATGGCGATGCCTCGGCCTTTTGTAGATGTTCCGCGAACAGCACCAACGAGGGCACGTGGCGGCGCAGCGACCGGTGAGGCCCGAGGTTCGGACAGCAGCGCTGGTCGGACATGCGGGACAAAGCGCTGCCCACCCGAGCCTGCCAAAGGCCCGCTATGGCCCAAGACATCGGATGGCGGGGACGAGGCCTTCGGGTCGGGCGCAAGGGTTTGCCCCGCTCGTGGCAAACCCGGCCTGTCGCGGTTTGGGATGAACGTCGGCGGCGTTGTCCCTTCGTCCTCGTCACGCGTCATCCTGGCAATTTCCGCCATGCTCACCGGGCGGTCTCGCGGATCCGGCTGCAGCATGGCTTCGACAATGTCACGAAAATCGTCATCGATGTCGGACAGGTCAGGCACGGTCCGACGCTTTTCGATGATCTCGAATTGGGATCCGCTCATGTCGATCGGCTTCCCGCGCAGGGCGGCAACCAACACCAGCCCCAGGCTGTAGATGTCGGACTGCTCGCTGACATCGCCGCTGTACAGCCCAAGCTGTTCGGGGGAAACGTAGTTGTACTTTCCCGCGAATTTTCCGCCGATCAGGGTCTCCCCGCCGACGGTCGCCGATCGCGCGATTCCGAAATCGATGATCTTGGCGCGATCGACCTGACCTCCGGGCAAGATGATGTTGTCCGGAGAGAGGTCGCGGTGTATTGCTCCTGCCTGATGCACGGCGCTCAGACCCGACGTGAGGCGATGGCAGAGCTTGCGCACCTGCTCAGTCGGCATAGGGCCACGTCGCATGATGTCGTATAGGGACTCGCCGTCGACGAATTCCATCGCAAGGTAGGGACGACCGATCCCTGGATCGATCGTGAAGACGTGATAACGCACGACCGCATCGTGCGAGAGGTGATTGAGGATCGACGCTTCCTTGCGGAACAAGGACAAGATCGTCGGGTCGCGGGCAAATTCGGGCAGGACGATCTTGATCGCGACATGGTCGCCAGTCTGAATGTTGTGGCCGCGGTAGACCTCGCCCATGCCGCCGAATGCGATCCGCTCGTCAAGTTCGTAGATGCCGCTGAGCTGCGTGCCGACGGCGGTGTTGGCCAGCTGCGGCGATATTCGCGTCTTGTCGTCGGCGCTCATCAGCCTCAACCCTCCGCTCTGGACAGATCAGGGTAGGGGGGGTGTCCGTTGCTTCTGCTTGCGAATTTTACCAGCACAATCGTGACATTGTCTGTCCCGCCTCGCTCCAGCACCGTTTTCAGCAGAGCCTCACAGGCCGCCTGAGGTGTTGCAGTCACAACTGCGGCGCCGATCTCGGCGTCGGTCAGATGCGCCGTCAGCCCATCGGTGCACAACACAAAGATGTCTCCCGGCATGATTTCCCCTTGCTGGAAATCGATGACGATTTCGTCGCTGACGCCTACCGCATGCGTGATGACATTGCGGCGCGGCCAGGTGAGCGCCTCGGCCGCGCTGATCATGCCACGGTCGAGAAGTTCCTGAACTTCGGTGTGGTCCTTCGAGATCTGCGAGATGGATCCGTTGCGGATCAGATAGACCCGGCTGTCGCCCGCCCATAGGCAAGCAAATCGCCCATCCATCGCCAGCAGGGCGGCAACGGTGGAGCCGATGGTTATGCCGCGGGACTCGGAGATCCTGCGGATCTCGGCGTTGGCGCGGCTCAGCCTGTCCTCGAAGCGCGCACGAAGATCCGGGGCGGAACTGGCAATGCCGATCGTGGCCAGATGGTCGACAATGCTGGCTGAAGCGACCTCTCCGGCTTCATGCCCACCCATACCGTCGGCCACCACCCACAGGCCGGTTCGTGGCTCGACCAGATAGTTGTCTTCATTGTGCTCACGGACACAGCCATTGTGGCTTACGCCGAAGCTTTCAAAGGAAAGGGCGACATCGCTCAACTTGCCACCAAGCGCTTCTCGAAGCGTCCTCTGCAGCGCACTCTAAGGCGCTCGCTGGCGCCACTTTGCCACAGGCTCGAATATTAAAATATCGAAATCTAGCTTTGAGCGCGTGACCTTCGTGGCGGGTCACCCCGACAAAGAGCTCAAGTGATGATTTGAGGGCGCGACAGCGCTCCGTCGCCTGATCAACTGCGCATCCTGCGATCTCCCCGCCTGTCACAACGTGCCGGTGCCGAAGTGTTCCAGCTCTTATCCCACAACCAACCAGGCAGCCAGTCAGGTAACGCCGGAATGACGCCGTGCGATCTCGCCTTGATCGGTGCTCCAGACGACGACCTAGATGCCACTGTCAGGACCCGGCATCTTTCAGGATCCGAGCGAGCGACGTGCCACCCAGCGCAAATTGCCGACCCCGTCGTTAAAACAGGAGCGTCGGTATTTTCAAAATATCGATCCTCACCCTAGCTTGGTTTCGCGATCTTACTTGCCTTCGGCGAGGTCAAATCCTTCTCAAAACGCCTTCGGACAGCTGAAAGCAGAAAGTGCGGGAAGGAAGAAGGGGCTGGGTCCGGAGCCGGTCTGGATCGTATAGCTGACGTCGCGTCCGCCGATTACGAAGCGCGCCTCAACAGTGCCGTCTTTTCTGGTGATCGTCGCCTTGTCCAGCAACCGCTTCAGCGACCACGGCCCTTCGAAGCTGATAACGGATTCGCGGCCCGGCATTTCCGGCGTCAGCCTCAGACTGGCGGATGTCGAGGCCGCACCGGTCGGCCAGGACACAGTGCTTGGCGTGTTAGCCGCCTGGTTGCTCTGGACGATCTGGCCATCGACGTCGAGCACCGCAGCATCTGCATCTCCATTCAGCGAGAACGGGGTAAAGGTCAGGTTGACTGACGGCATTGACCCGCCCGACGGGAAAAATGCGCCGCGGATTTCCGCAGCCAGCTGAAAGTTTTTCAGCGTCGACTTCGACAGGTCGCGCCCAAAGCGTGCATCCTGTTTCCAGCTCCAGTCCTGGCCGCTCATGTCGATCAAGGAAGCAAGGTTTTGTGCGAAGAACCGGTCCATCAGGCCGCCCGGAGAGAACAATTTGGCGAAGTCCGCCATCGCAATATCCTCGGTACCATCGCCGGCGAAGGGGTAGCGGCCGTTGACCGCCTTCTCGCAGGGCTGCGTGACGGCCTGGTCGAGCATCTCATTCAGATTCGTCAACGAAATTTCAGCCGCGTTGCCCTCAAATTCGTCTGCAGTTGCGTTGACCATTCTGCCGAGTTGCTTGGGCAGACGCGATGCATTGGCGCGAAGGGTGGCTATCTGCAGCTGCAGGTTGGCGTTGACACGTTCCGTCTGCGAAGGGACCTCGGTTGCCAGTCGCAGGCTCTGGTGGATGTCGCGAAAATTCTGGGTCAGCGCATCGATCGGTCGGTGTCCGAAAGGACCGCTTACCAGAGCCTGGAAGGACCTGAACTGCGCTTCGATGTTTGCCCCAGGGTTCTGGCTATGAAATTTCTCGGACCCCGTACCGGCACGGCTTTGCGATTTTGCGGAGCCAATTTGGATGCCGATGCGAGCCAGGCCCTTGGCCATGTCTGCGGCGTCCTGGGACTGGCGCAGGACGGTGCCGACCTGCATCCCAGTGCCCGAGTCGGCGCCGGAGACAGAGTCGCGCGCCAGGGTTGTTTCCTCGGCCATCGCGGTAAAAAGCTGTTCGATCGGCGAGCTTGGTGAGGCTACGGCGGAAAGCGCGACATAGTGCGGCTTGTCGTTCAGCATGGCCTTGAATTTCAAACCATCGAGAACGCTGTTCCACGCGGCTGCGAACTCCCTGCCGTAGCGATCGAGAAGTTCGGGGCCGAGTTTGAGCAACGCCTGATCGATGTCGCCTTGCTCGCCGCCACCGCCCAGAACCCACTGGTCGTCGACGAGTGTCTGGGCAATGCGCGAAAGCTGTCCGAGAAAAAAGTTGTTGAATCCGGCTTGGGTGTAGAGACCGGGTATACGAAGCTTCGACAGATCGCCGCCATCGACGCGCTCGAACACAAGCTGCGCTTCCGGTCCAGCTTTTTGGGAGACGGCAAAATCGTCCAGCGCAGCCGCATACACCGCCGACTTGATCAATGCTGATGCGCGATCCGCAAGGCTCATGCGCCCGAGCGAGCGCTGGGCGGCTTCCACAAGCGGCTGGTTGAGTTCGAAAACTGGATCATAGGCATCGTCCAACGCGAGCATGGCGCGTAGGTGCTTTTCGAGCTGCGCGCGTCCTTCCCGGTTGCTCTCGCCTGGATACCGGTTCTTTTCCCAATCCTGCTTCATCCAAGAGATGATCAGTGCGTCATCGACCTTGGGTGCCTTGCCGCCGAGCATCAGGTAGATCTTGAGCGGTTCGTAAAGCGTGGCGGGCTCAGCCATCGTCGCCTGGACCGTCCGCTCAGCCTGAACAAGCAGACGCGACCGCAACATTCGTTCCAGTGCTTGCCGATAGGCCGTTGTCGATGCAGAACTAAGCCTTTCCCGCTGGCTCAGGCCGAACGTTTCGTCGATCGGGATCGGTGAGTCACTGCTTTCGAAACCGGCCGGCATGTTGCGCAATTGGTCGAGTGGCCCGATGACGTTTTCAAGGTCGACATCCGCGACCGTCGTGCTTTTGAGCAGGGCGTCCGCTGTCTCGCGATATTGGCTCGTCGCCTGCGTCGTAGACGCGATCAGCGAGCGGTTGGCCATGAAGCTCATCCCGAGCGCGCCAAGGGCCGCTGCAGTGATCAAGGCTATGATGCCAAAGCCGCCATATCTGAGGGCCGCTGCCCGCCTCTCGGTCGCTCGGTCATAGGAAACCCATCCGGATTCAGCCAAAATGACATCGGTCAGGAGATCGTGCAAAAAGAAGCTCTTGCCGGTCCCGGACAGGTGGGGGCGGGAATTGTTGCCGAAACTGCGGCCGATTGCGCCCAAGACCTGATCGATGGGCGTTCCCTCCTGCGTCCCCGACGAGAAGTAGATCCCACGCAAACTGACGTTCACCTGGCTGCGCACCGGATCGAACAGGCTGGTCACGAAATTGGCAATTCGCCCCTTGAGCGCGTAAAACTGGGCCGGAAAGCCAAAGATCGATATGCGCGAGACCGGATCAAGCTCTTCCTGCAGGCGGTCAGCCATCTCGTCCGCCAAGCGGTTCGCCAGCGCATCGAATTCGGCCGGAGCCTCACCGGCCATGTTCTTGTTGCGGTCTGTGGTCTGGAATGTCGCGCCCCAGACCTTGCGCCTGCGCGGCTCCTCGAAACTGCTGAAGTATTCCATGAAGCCGGAAACAAGATCGGCCTTGGTGAACAGCAGGTACACCGGAAACTGGATTTTAAGCGTCTGGTGGATCTCCCTCAGGCGACTGCGTATTTCAACGACTTGGGCATCTAGCTGCTGGTCATCGAGGCTGATGAGGTCGGCAAGGCTGATGGCCAGGATGACCCCGTTGATCGGTTGCCTTGTGCGGAATTTCTTGAGCAATGACAAAAACGCAAGCCAGCTCTTGCTGTCGCTTCCAGCACTGGAATCCTGCGTGGTGTAACGTCCTGCCGTGTCGATCAGCACAGCCGCTTCAGTGAACCACCAATCGCAGGAGCGGGTGCCGCCAACACCGGCCACCGGCTGGGCGTCTCCTGAACCGGCAAGCGGAAAATTCAGACCCGAATTGACCAGTGCCGTCGTCTTGCCGGCGCCCGGCGGGCCAATGACGATGTACCATGGAATATCGTAGAGGAAATTGCGCTTGCCGCTCGAGCGTTTGAGTGTTCCGATGGCCTCACTCATGCGCGCCTCGAGCACCGGTGAATCGTCATTGCCCCCGTCGCCGCGAGCAATGACGATCTCGAGCGCTTTTTGCGCCTTTCTCACCTGCCAGACGCGCACTCCGTAAACGAGGGCCGCGGTCGCTACGATCGTGCCGATGATTGTCGCGCGCAACCAAACAGGTCCCAGCGGCCGGATATCGGCGAAGCGGATCAAAGGTCCAGCAAACCAGATCGCTGCCGCGAAACCGGCCAACGCGGCCGTGCTGAATATCCGCGGCAGCCAACGCATCACTGGCGTTTCCCACCGGCGGTCTTCACAGCGTTTCCTCCTTGGGGATCATCACGTCGACACGGCGGTTCTTGGCGCGGCCCTCGGACGTCGCATTGTCGGCAATTGGCTCATCTGCGCCCTTGCCATCAGCGGTCACTCGCGCGGGATCGCTAAGTTTCGCGGCGATCATTGTTCCAACAGCCTTCGCGCGGGCGACCGAAAGGTCAAAGTTGGATTTGAACGCGCTCGATTTCCGTGGCTTCACGTTGTCCGTGTGGCCAACGATCCTGATTGGCCCCGGCTCGTGCTCAAGGGCTGCGGCAATCTGTTCGGCCAGTGACTGAGACTCAGGCTTCACTTCGGTCTTGCCCGGCTGAAACAACAATTGATTGTTGATCTCCACTACGATGAAGTCGCCTTTTGTGCCGATGGTCATCCCGCCGCGCTCGACTTGCGTGGACAGTGCCGAGCGGATGCGGTCGATCTGCTCGGTTACGGCAGGCGAGGCAACTGTCGCCGGTTCGGCAAGTGGGGGTACCACACTGGCGCGCTCGATCGTCACGGGTGTCGAGGGATTGAGCGCCAGCAACTGTCTGGCTGCAGCATCGCCTTCATCGGTCACGAACGCGCGCAACGTGAAGAACGCGGCCGTCAGCAGGGCTGATGCCGCGGCGGCAACGCCCCAGAGCGGCAGGCGGGTCGAAGACGGCACCATCGTCGCCGCCATGCTTTGCCAGCGGGGGGAGATGTCCTCTCCGGCGCGGGCCCTGAAGTAGCGAAGCGTCTCGTAGACGTCGCGCCGCACACGTTCGAGACTGATATCGTCGCGCGCCAGGCCCCGATACTGGCCCTCAAATCCCAGGGACAGGCAGACATGCATCAGCTCCAGCAGGTCTAAGTGTGGCTCCGGATTGGCCAGCACCTTGTTTAGCGCTTCGAAAAAGCCGGCGCCCGTGGCTTCGAGGTGAAAAAACCGCGACAACATACTGCGCTGTGCCCAGGTGTCCTTGCCGGTCCAGGGCAGGTTGCCAACAAGATCGTCGGCAGTTTCGCAAAGGGCGAACTTCGCGATCCGCGCATCCTCTTCGGCAACGCCCGACTTCTCCAGCGTCCGGTCGAACCTCTCGATCGCTTCGGCGATATGCTCGGCCAGTGGCGCCGCCTGTCTTTCAACCGGCACAAGCCTGAGATGCCCGAACAGGACAAGCAATGGTGCTGACGCCGCGAGGATCGGATTTGCTGTCGAATATTTGACCGTGTCGGCGGCTTCGAGCAGCACCTCCTGCTGAATGATCGGCCTTGACTCGGCTGTCTCGGCTTTGGCCGCTGCACCGGACGACGCTCCCTGATAAAAAATGGTTCCGGATGTCCAGTCCGGCGGCATATGCCGACCTATGTCAGGATCGAAAACTGTCGATTCCTTGACGTCCAAGGGCCTGACCGACTTGGCAATCGGTTCGTTTGCGGCTGGTTTGGCATTCTGCCCGCGCCCTGGATTGGTGCGGATGACGGTCTTGCCGACCGGGCCGAAAGGATCGTCCTTCGAGCTCATTGCCGATGTGCCGCCGCGATGCAATGTCCGCGCTCGCGTTCGAGAGGCGCCAGATCTTTCCTGGCCGGATAGGGCAAGCAAGGGGCCGGCCAGCGAGCCCTTGGTCCGCAGCAGTCTTTGCTACAAGAAACGATGTCGCCGCGATATGACATCTGCCGCAGACCCCCAGGTCAATCAGGCTTACCCGCCTGGCGAACGGTCGTATGTGATCGTAATCTCAGATGTTGTCGATTGGAACATGATGCGGTGCGCCGATGCGCTTTTCTTCGTCAGCTAGAACGGCGCAGTCTATTGGGCCGGTCTATTTGTGCTTGTCAGCTTTGGCATACGCCTCGCCGAAATAGGCCAAGAATATATCCAGCATGCCGTTTTCATGGGCTTCCTCCATGGTCCGCCATGTCGCGACAAAAGCGTCCCATGCTTGGGCCTTCTTGGAGGTGAACGATGTCGGTGGAAGCTTTTTGCCGATCGCTTCCGGCGACAGGTCGTCAAGCAGTCGCGACAGCGCAGCTTGCATGGCGGCATAAGTCGCAAATTCGTGCGTCTTGAGATCGCGGAACGCATCTTCGACGCTGTGCCTTGCATCGAGATAGCCGGATCTGCGCCGTGCAAACATGATTTCGAGGATGTCGTCGATCCCCGGCACGAACTTAAGCGGGTTGTTGTCGGCGGAGCTTATCATTGTCCGGTGCGTGCTCTTGGCCAGCGTTTTGGCGGCCGCACGTGCCTTCAGCAGCATGGCCAGTTGCTCGACCACCACCCGCAGGACCGAGCCAATTTCGGCCGCAACTTCATGCGGGTCCCGCGACTGCAGCAGTTCCGGGGAAATACCCGCTCCAATCGCGATTTCCCGCAGCACCTCGTCTCTCGTCGACGGGACCGACGCGGGCGGCGACGGTGCTCGTTGCCCAAGCCATCGCTGTGCCGAATTCAAGAAGGGCTCGCCTCCAGAGTCAAGCGGCCGATCGGCCGCGATAGGCATGTGTCGTTGTGTCGAACCTTCGTCGCCTTGCGGATGGGTCGGCGAGGCGCGCTCGTCAATCGATACAAAGATGACGTAGCGGCCGACCAGGAGCCTGTCGCCGTGCGCCAGCCGGTGTGGACCGGTGATGCGTTGGCTCGATCCGTTGATGAAAGTGCCATTGCGCGAGATGTCATGCAGCCAAAACGCGCCTGCCTCGTATCGAATTTGGCAATGCCGGCCGGAAATGAACTTGTCCGGGTCGGGTAAGATCCAGTCGCAATTTTCGCGTCCGATTTTGAAGGTGCGATCACGCGATCTGTAGCCGGGGGATACGCCAGCGGGCAGGGCATCGACATTGCTGATCTGCAGACTGATTAACATGCACAATCGCCTGTGTGATCGCTGGCGGCCTTGTCGGCACGATACTCCATGTTTTTAACGTGGCTAATCCAATTTCGCATCACATTGGCGCAAGGCAGCGGGCGAACCCTCGATCTTGCTGCTTCGCCCAGCTATGCATGCCGCTTTGGCCCTCGCAACAACATGTGGTACGCTCGACACGGACCAGCAACCCAGTGAGAATTGTTTGGCTTTGAGTTCCTGAACCTGCCGTCGTTAGTATAGCAGGACAGTATAGCAGGACCTTCAAATCCACTGGCGGCCGGGTCCAGGAGGGGCACGACCAATGCCGAATGAACGTGCCACGGTTGTGGAGACGCCGATTGGCGCCGAGCTGTTGACCTTCACGCACCTTGTCGGGCGCGATGAGATAAGCCGTTGTTTTGGCTACACCGTTGGGTTCGTAAGTACCGACCACGACATCGATCCGCTGAAGATGCTGGGTGGGGCCGTCTCGATCGAAGGTGAATCCGATCCAAAACGGTGGTTCAGCGGCCTGGTGTCCGAGTTTAGACTTACCCGGATCGAGGACCAACTGGCCTATTACGAAACGGTCGTCAGACCATGGCTCTGGTTTCTCGGAACTACGACCGACTGCCGCATTTTCCAAAACATGAGCGTCGTCGAAATCGTCGAAGAAGTATTTTCAAAATACAGCACCGCAAAATACGAGAAGCGCCTGCAAGGCTCTTATCCGCCGCGCGAATACTGCGTGCAGTATGACGAGACCGATCTCGATTTCGTGCAGCGACTCCTCGAGCACGAGGGCATCCTGTATTTCTTCGAGCATGGCGAGGGCAAGCACACGCTTGTGCTTGCCGATTCGATGAGCAAGCTGAAGCCGGCGCCGGGCTATGAAAAAGTGCCTTATCACTTTGAAGGGCAGGGCTCCCGGCGGGATGTCGAATATATCACGGAATGGATCCCGGGCAGTTCGGTGCGGCCGGGCGCCTATGTCCATACCGACTATGATTTCAAAAAGCCGGGCGCCGACCTGATGGCCAAATCGGCCCAGCCGTTCAATCACAAGCTGGCTGCGGGTGAAAATTACCGTCAGCCCGGCGCGCATCTCGAAGTGGGCCGCGGCGACAGCCTGGCGGCAATCCGGCGCGAGGAAATCCAGGCGGTGCACCAGCGCATCGCCGCGGTTGGAACCGTGCGCGGCCTGTATTCAGGCTGCACCTTCAAGCTGGACGGCTTTCCGCGCGAGGACCAGAACCAAGAGTATCTGGTGGTGAGCGCCGAATACAGGCTGTTCGACCCCGGCTACAGAGCCCATGCGGATGTCGAGAGCGAGAACTTCAAGGTGATCCTTGGCGTGGCACCCACGGCATTGCCCTATCGTCCGCCACGGGTCACGACACGGCCGATCATGCGCGGCCCTCAGACGGCGACTGTGGTCGGTCCGTCCGGCGAGGAGATATTCACCGACAAATATGCGCGCGTGAAGGTCCAGTTCCATTGGGACCGGCTGGGCAAGAAGGACCAGAACAGTTCGTGCTTCGTGCGGGTTTCGCAGACCTGGGCCGGCAGCGGCTGGGGTTTTATCCAGATTCCGCGTATCGGCCAGGAGGTCATCGTCGACTTCATCGAAGGCGATCCTGACCTGCCGATCATAACCGGCAGGGTCTACAACGCCGCGCAGATGCCGCCTTATGGACTGCCCGGCAACGCCACGCAATCCGGCTGGAAATCCGATTCGTCGAAAGGTGGTGGCGGCTACAACGAACTGATGTTCGAGGACAAGGCAGGCTCCGAACTGGTCAACTTCCAGGCGCAGAAGGACCATCACCTTCTGATTAAGCACGACCGCAACAAGTTGGTGCAGCACGATCAGTCCGACCGCATCGACCACGACGCCAAGCACTCTGTCGGGCACAATCTCGACGAGGACGTAGGCAACAACAAAACTGTCAAGGTCGGCGTCGACCAGACAACTAACATCGGGTCGAACGACACCGAGACAGTTGGGGTGAATCGATCGCTGACAGTCGGATCGAACGAGACGATCCACATCGGCGCGAACTCTACGGAAAACATTGACGCCAACCATTCGCAGACCGTAGCGATTGTCCAGACGATCACGGTTGGGGCGGCGCGCGTCGATACGGTCGGTGCCTCCGAGACACGAAGCGTCGGCGGACCGCAAACGAATACGATCGGTGCGACACGATCGGTTACTGTAGGCGCGGCGCAGAGCCACACGATTGGCTCGGCAGACAAATGGCAGATCGGCGCCGCGCAGACGGTTGACGTCGCCGCCGACCAGAGCTTTACTGTTGGCGGCGCCCATTCCTCGCAGGTCGGCAAGGCGCGGCTGGCCAAGATTGCAGCGGACGAGGGGATCGAGGTCGGCGGGGCCTACTCGCTAAAAGTCGCCAAGGCGAGCAGTGTCATTGTCGGCGAAGACGGCGTGATGAAGTTCGGCAAGAAGCTTTACGTCGAGGCGGCTGACGAGATCACGCTGAAATGCGGCGATGCCAGCATCATCCTCAAAAAGGACGGCACTATTAGCGTCAAGGGCAAGGACATAAGGCTCGACGGCAGCGGCGACATCGACGTGAAGGCCGACGGCAAGACCAAAATCAAAGGCAGCAGTGTTCACAACAATTGAGGGCCGAGCGATGGACGTTGTGGAGCGTGTTGATGGGGTGATAATTGGGTTGCTGATCGGCTTCGATGATGGCTCGCCGCTCGTCGTTTTCGTCGGCAATCCCAGCGACACGGCGCTCAAGGCCCGCAGCCTCGCCGCTCTCGACGCTTCCGCTGTCGGCTCGGAAGTGGCGCTGCTGTTCGAAGCGGGTGACCCCGCCCGGCCGCTTGTGGTCGGACGGATAGTTGATCCGCGTCCCAATCCGCATCCCGTCGAAGTGTTGCGCGACGGTGAGACGGTGATATTGAATGCTCGCGATCGCATTGAGTTCAGATGTGGCTTGGCGTCCATCATTTTGGAGAAGAACGGGCGCGTCTCCATTCGCGGCACACAGCTCAACAGCCACGCGACCGGTACGAACCGTATACGAGGGGCGGCCGTTCACCTGAATTAGGTCAAGCCGATGCAGCGCCTTGCGACGATCCCCGCCATCGTTGACCAGCACGCGGAGGACGCCGCTTTCCTCTGGTCACGGCGGCGCCGCGAGATCGATGGACCGCTACTGGGCGAAATCGACATCGGCCGCATCGACCAGCGGCTGGACGCCAATCTTGAAGGCCTGTTCGCGTCGGGCGAGGCTGCGTGGGCGGCGGCGAAGGCGCGTTTCTCCGATTATTCTGAAGCCCCAGAGCTCTTTGTCATGGCGTGCCTGGCGCTCCATTGGGGACTGGAAAAGCCGCTTGCCGCAGTGATCGAGGCCGCCGCCGCACTCGGCGAAACCGGCATCAAGGGTATATCAGGCGCCATCGCCCGGACACCGCGCGAGAAACTCCGTCCTTTTGTCGCCAAGTGGGTCGATTCCAGGGAAACGATGCTAAAATGCATCGGGCTTTCGGCGCTCTGGCACCATCGCGCCGATGCCGGCCCGAGCCTCGGCGATTTAGTCGCAAATAGCCAGGCTGAGATCCGTATACGAGCATTGCGGTTGGCTGGCGCGTTGCGCCGCCGCGATCTGCTCCCGGCGGTAGCTGAGCGTCTCGCCGCCGATCAGCTGCCGGAACGGTTGGCGGCCTCGATCGCCGCTTGTCTCCTCGGCGCGGACCGTATGGCCCTGCCTGTTCTTGATGAATTGCTTGCCTCGCGTAGTGTTCCCCAAGGTGAGGTGATCGAAATCCGGCTACTCGCCTCGGCGGGAACTCCCGCAAAGGCCTGGCTTCAGAAATGTCTAAACGAACCTTCGTTGCGACTACCGGCTCTAGCCACCATAGGAATGCTTGGCGACAGATCAATCGTCCCCTGGCTGATCGAACGCATGCGCGAGCCCCAATCCGCTTATGCCGCGGGCCTCGCTTGGCGCGATCTGTTCGAGGTCGATTTCAATGATACCGACGTCTTCACAGTCGATACCTCGCCGCTTGGAAAGCCATTCGCCAAGATCGAGGACTCGCCGCTTCCAATGGCCGAACGCGCGAGTGCATGGTGGGACGATGGGCGGGGACCGGGCAAACACGTCGCATTCCGCTCCATGCGTCGGCTGCGGCTCGCGGCCATCCGAGCCTCTTTGGACAACCGTGACCTCCCATTGGCCGACTGGCGGCGCACGCAGCGCTTCCCCGCCTGGATGTAATTCAGCTGGACTTTACCTGGCTGACCAGCGCCGTGGCGCGCAATCCGGCTTCGGACGCAACTTCGCACATAGCTACCGGACCGGGCGCGTAGCCGGCGGTGAAACTGTCGGACGCCACAAGTAGCGCCAGCGCCCCACCGGCCGCTCCCACCTCGCCGACGGTCATCGCCGGATAGGCAATCGGCAAGATCTCACGCCGTGTACGATAGAAGCGAGATCTTGCTATATTTGCTTCCCACCCGCTATAGCGCTCCCCATTGCCATTGCTGACGACAAAGACGATGTCAGTTTCTTGCGGACCACTGTCGGTCCCATTCAAGGCACCCTGAAGCGCACCAAGCAGCGCCTTGCCCTGGCTGTATCGCTCCGTCAGAACACTATCGGCTTCCTGAGCAAAGCCGGCGCCATGGATGGCGGCGAGACACGATGACTTCGAATCTGGTCTCGATTGCAAGCAAACAAAGGCTGCCGCCTCTCCGGGAACAAGCCCTTGAGAATTGTCAGAGCCCTTCAGCCGTCCCGCCTCGGCGAGCCGAGCGATATCCTTGTCGTTGACCAGACTGTCGACGCCGCCGAGCAAGACGCGCTCGACGCCCGGATGGGCAAGTATCTCCGGCATTTTCTGAAGCACGCCAATGCTTGCGGCGGCGCCGCCATCGAGCGCCCGCGATGCCTCATGGAATGGTCCGCCGCATGAGCGCACGACGGCATTCAGGAAGCCAGAAGGGTATTCTTCTTCGAAGGCCGCATGGTTCCTGAACTGCTCCGGTAGCACCAGGATCAGCACGGTCGTTCGCGGATCCGCCGCCGTCGATGCGAGCGCGTCCATGATGGCGCGCGCCGCCATGTTGACCAGCCAGTCCCAATCGGTGGTTTTCAGTGACCAGTGAGTGGGAATGCGCGAGACGATCTGCGATGCACCCATAGGCTCGGCCAGCAGGTACTCTTCATAGGCGGAGAGCCCGGCGCGGATCGCGGCGAGCGTTTGCCGCCGGTTCAGGCCGGCGGGCGTCACCGCGCCACCGCCGACGATATACAATGGCCGATTCATGGGAGCCACGCCGGGCGTTCGCTAATGGTTCCGTCAGTCCCGCGCAGCGCAAAATAGTCCTTACCCTTTCGTTTCGCCGCAATCAGCGCCGGCGTGACGTGCCCGAAGACAAGTTCGCGCAGCGCAGGCCGGTTGCGCCGCGTCGTCATAGCCACCCGCGCCTTCATCGTGACCCTAAATATGTCGGGCTCGATGATGATCGTATCCACTTTGAAAACTTGGTCTTCGACGCGGTCATCGAAGATCAGGCGGATGGGCGCGACCACGCTTGGGAGCTTAAATTTCCACCGGCCGCCGGGAGTGAGTCCTATCAGAGTGACCTGATCGCCGCCGTTGAGATCGGGAAGTTGCTGGTCCGCCGGCGCCGCGAGATTGTAGCGCGGATCGCAATCCTTCGGTGGCAAGGGCCACTGGGAGTCGATCCAGGCCTGATCATAGGTCCCTGCCAACGGCAGGCGCGGCTGCCACCCGCGCCCGAGCGCCCCGAAACCGGCCGGCCGCGGCTTGTCCGAGGGACTCATGAATGGCTCGGCCGGGTAGGTTATGTTTGGCGCCTGCGTCTTGACTGCTGGATCAGCCGAGCGGGCAAGGGCGAAACCCACTCCCAGCGGATTGTGAGGATGGGTCTTCAGATCGGCGGTGGTGCCGCCGTAGGCGCGTTCATAGACGATAGGCATCCGTGTGAATGGATGTGGCGCGCTATAGCTGCCGGCATCGTACATGCGGTCGCCGACGATACTGAGTACCTTTTGCAATGGCCCGAACTTCAGTCCGGCTTGCATTTCTCGAACCGGCTTCCCGTTCGGCGCGTATGCGGTGCCGTTGACGATAACGTCCACGCCGGGCTTGCGCATAGCGATGTCAGCCTCGTAGCGCGTCGATGAAAGAGCAGGATCGCCGAAAAAGACGTCGCTGAGCGTCACCGGCAATTGTTCCTGGGCCGGTTCCAGGGCTGTCGTTTCCTCCGCGCCTTGGAAGCTCGCCGAAAAAATGCCCAGGAAAACCTCCTGACCTTCCGCATCAGGCAGTGTGTAAGACCCTACAGCGAAAGGGGTACGATTCTCCAACCAGACGGCAAAGCTCATCGGTCAGCACCAGGTTCTGTTCTCATCCATGCCGATCGGCCAGTACGGCATACAGGCGATCAGGCGCACCAATTCCTTCTTCCTAGCGTCGATCAACCATTGCAGAAGCAGGGTTTCGGGATAGATGACCTCTCCAGAGCTCTTGTTGGCGTCGCAGCAATCGAGCCAGTAATTGCGTACAATCCACACCACGTGGCCATGCGCGGCAGCGCCGGCGGCGCGCTTGTTGAACGCCTTGCGGATAGCCTCGTCGCGGTTCAATCCTTGCTGTTGTTGTGCTTTGACCGTGTCTGCCCACCAGGGCGCCGCGATCTCGTAGGCCATTTGGATGTCTTCCAAGTACCCGTCGAAAAGATCCTGATGCCGCCCCGAACTCTGGGCGAGCTTGCGCGCCGCGATTTTCGCATCCCGGGGCTCGATGTAGCCGGGCTGGCGCAGCAGGCGGCGAATGCCGCGGTCGGTTTCAAAATAGGTGATAAGCGCCATCAGGTGATCTCTTCGTCCTGGTCAAGCCCGATCGGCACAAAAACGAAGCCGTTGACCACTTCGGTCAGATCGGGGGCCTTGCTGGGGATGTCGTCGATCAGCAAGTCTATATGGCCGACATAGCGGGGGCTGTCGCCGAGGTCGTCGACACCCCACTTTTCCTCAAGCGACTTCTCGGCTTCCTCCACGAATTCGTGCTCGTTCTTTCGGTTCAGATTCTCCACCTCGAAATAGTGCGTGCGAAAGATATGCAGAAAGCGCGGGTGCCCGGAAATTCCAGTCGGCCAGATTAGTGAGATGGCATCAAAGCTTTCGACTGCAACGATGCCGCTCCACCAAGCATTGATTTCGGGCAGGAGCGCGCGCAGTTCGGCGATGTAGCGCTGCTGGATATCGTCGTAGCTCTTGGCGATCGCGATCATGGCGCACCTAGCTTTGTCGCATAGGCTTCCGCCTGGCTTCCCTGACTGCGAAAATGCGCTTCGCAGTGCGGCTTGACCCTGCTTGCCCGTTCGAAATACTTCTTGAAATCCGCAAGTTTCATATTGCATCCGCCAAGCGCCCAGGCCACGCACAGCGGCGGCTGATGGTCATGGGTCATATGGCCTTTACCGCGCGCCATATCCTTCCCATGGACAGGATCCTCGTATCGTACAATCGCCCCACCGCTCGGTCGCGTCGTGCGCCAGTGAGCGCGCTTTACCCGCGCGTCGTCCCGCTTGCATTCCCAGCATGGTTTGTTGCGGACCGCCTTCTTCTGGGCCGGGGAAGGATCCTTATCTGGTCTGTGGACCTTCGCGTCGTAAGGCTTGCTCGGACAGGGGCCGGGTGTGATACCCTTGCGTCTCAGCAGCGCCTTGAAGGTATTGATCGCTGTCTGGTCGATGCAATTGGGTATATCGCTTGCCGTATTCTGAGCCATCATGTCGCCGTGGCGATCGACCCCCTTGCCCTCCGCCTTGACCGTGAACGACCACAATTTGAAAACGCCCTTGCCTTTGATCTTGTGGGTGATGACGCCTGCACCGAGACCTTGGGTCGCCGGCTCGTTGCCGGTGCTGGTCGAAATCTCCGAAGAATTCTCGATCGCCGTCGGCTCGCCGTCGATTTTGACGCTTTTGGTACCCTTCGACAGGTCGGAAGAGGACAGCATATTGACATAGGGCACCGGAACCGGGCCCGCCGGCGGCGACGGCGGCGACAGACAGACATCGCCCGGCGCGATCCCCTTGCCATTGCTGCCCTTGTGGAAGAAGCCCATGTTCTCGGCGAAGACGGTAATGGCCATAATCAGCTTTCCTCGGCCGGCAGAGGCACGGTACGCATAACCGGCAGGGCGTTGTCGGCCAGATCATGAATGTCTTTGAAATGGCATTCGTGCACGTTCCAGCCGTCGCACCAGAAGACGATCTTGGGCTCCGCGTGGTTGGCCGGCGTCGGCTGAACCGCGTTGATCCGCTCGGCAACCATGGCACTCGTCCAGTAGTGCGCCACCGCGTCACCTGCGATCTCGGACACAGCATCGAACCATTCGTCTTCCATGCGGGGCGGGCGTCCGACGGCGGCGACTACGAATGGATATCTGCGCCCGACGCGATCCTCGCTCATCCGCCACGCGCCTGCGCAAGGCTGATCGCAGAAGATGCCAGCCGGCACCGTGAAGCGCCAGACATGCGGGTCAAGTTCGCCCTCGTCTGGTCGCGCTAGCAACTCCATCGACATCCAGCGGTCCCAGCGGTCGATGAAGGTCCGCGGCAAGTTCCACGCGACAAAGTCGCCCGTCGTCGGGATCTTGCCGAAAAATCCAGTGCTCATATCTGCGGCGGACATGAAAATTTCTTGAACATCTGCAGGTTATAGGGATTTTCGACGCTGGCGGCCTTGAGTTGGAAATCGGCGTACATGCCGTTCGTCCCCAGGCGCAGGCTGTAGACATCCGACAGCGCGGTGCCGGTGAAGCGACCGCTGCGCAACATTCTCAGCCACGCCCAGCTACCGGTCTCGTTGAGCAAGATTTCGGGCGAGCCATCGATCGGCTGGAAGGCAAGCGAGATGACCCCTGTGCCGTCCTTGCCGGGCCATGTCATCGGCTGCGGCCTCGTTGCATTGTTATAGTAGACGAGGTTCTGGCCGTCGAGGTTGAGCGTCACGCGCGCAACATTGGGCGACAGGTCCTTCGGTTCGAGCGTGAAGCTCATCAGCGGGCCTGTACCGCCGGGAAAGAGATCATCGCGGATCCGTCTTGCCTGTTCTAACGCGGCCAGTGCCGAAGGATCGAGGCCGAAATCGGCGCGCCATTTCCATGGCTGCGCCGACGTGTCGACATAGCTGATCAGGTGGTCGTTTATGAAGTTGTCGATCAGCCCTGCCGGTCCGAACAGGCGGGCGAAGTCGCGAACATTGACGTCTACGGCGCTGTCAGGGCTGAAAGGATAGCGGTTGTTGAGTGCTGCCTGGCAGAACGGCAGGACGTCGGCTCGCCAGATCGCGTTGAGCTCCGAGGTGACCGCCTTCTGCGTGAGGCCGCTGGTATCGCCGGCAATGCCGCCCAACCAATCGTCGATTGGGTCGGGCAGGATCTGCGCCTGCCTGGCAACTGCTCCAGTCAGTTCTGCCAGGCCGCCCTGCTTCTTGATGGCGTCCTGAGGATCGGGATTGGCCGTTACCGTCTGCAGCACGTTGGACAGTGCGGTGAGAGCGACAATGGCGGCGTCGAGCGCCGGCGGCTGGCCCTCGACCTCGGCGATGGCACCCTTGAGCGGCTTGAAATGCTCGGCCACCAGACTGCCGGTAAGATCCACTTCGTCGGCGGAGCCCGCACGCGGCAAAAGCTTTGCTCCGGTTTTTACGATCTTGCCAAGCTTGCCCAGCTTGCCAAGCAGTTTCGAGCCACCTGCCGCCGCTTTGTCGTTTGCCGGCGCTTCATCGGATCGCGTAAGCTCGGTCTCCTGGACCACCGCGGTGACCAGGCGCTTCAGCGCGGAGTCGGCGCTTGAAAGATCCTTGAGGTTTTCACTGGCGACGTTTAGGTCGGTTAGTGGCGCAAGCCTCATGTCGCGCAGGAAGCTGTCCCATTGCGCGATATAGTCGTCGTAATAAAGTTTCAGAATATCCTCTGACAGCGCCGACACCGAGGTTTCGGAATTCTCCGAGCAACCGCCGGCGAACACCGCCCGGTCGAGTGCTGCCTGGGCGGCGACATCCTCGACCCGGTCGAGAATGGCGTCATGGAAGCCGGCATAGGTGAACGCTCCCGAAATGCCGACCCGAAGCGTCTTGTCGGAACGCCGCGCAAAGACTTTGGCGCCGTTTGGGCCGGCGAAGTTTGCAGGGATCCATTCCTTGAGCGCAGCCACCGCCGGGTCGGCCAGCAACTGCTTGTAGGCACGCGCCGGCAAGGAAATCGTGCAGACGGTTTTTAATGCCTCTGCAACCAGTGCCTGGTCCGGGGTGATATAACTGGCGTCAACCGCCATGCGACGGATCGCGGCAAGCTGGTGCTCTTCCGCGTCAGCTGTCGGGAAGGGGGCCGCGGCCGCGAATTCGGGCAGACTGTTTACCCACCAGTTCTGGGCGAAATCCGGATCCATCTGGGAGAGGCCGGTCATCATGCGATAGGTCTTCAGCGCGCCAAGCATGAAGTCCGGATCGCGGATCTGCCGCCACATCGTCGCCTCGAGCAGCGCCACCATGTGCGGCTCAAGAATATTGCGCAAAGCGTGATCGTAAGTGTCGGTCTGTGCTCGCACCAGTTCCGCCGAGGCTGATGGCCCCAGCAAATCCTGTGCTGCGCCAGGCGGTGGGGTGCGGGCATTTGCGACCTCATCCATGGCACCGAGGGCGACATCGATGGCAGGCTGTTCTACGGATGCCGGGTTTGCCGCGGCCGAGGTCAGTGGCGTCTGCAGCGCCTCGAACTGGCTTGCCTGGGCCGCGATCGCGTTGCGGTTGTCGTAATAGGACCAGGTGAACAGCCCGCTGACCAGCAGGGCGGCTGCGGCACATGCGGCAGCCGCGCCACGCCAGACCCAGGCGCGGCGGCGTTGCGCCAGCGGATCGAAGGTGCCGAGGCCGGCTTCCTTGAAGATGACTTCGGTAAGCAGATTCTTTAGGAAGAAGCTGCGTTTTTCGACACGCGGCGCGGGCAACGCCCGGCGCGGCGGAAGGCCGAAGGAGGCAGACAGCGCTGCGGTCAGCCGGTCGATCGGCGCCCCTTCCTGGGTCGCCGATGTCAGATAAAGGCCACGCAGCCAGGGGGCCTCCTCATACCGGCTTTCCCCGAACATCGCCTCGACCAGTACCTGGATCGGCTCGGACAGGCTGGCGAGTTGGGCGGGAAACCTGAAGATTTCGGCGCGGGCGGCAAGCTTGTCCTCATCCTCCAGCCGGGGCACCAGCCGCCGCTCGAGCTCGGTTGCTAACGTCGCGATTTCCCGCTCGATGGTCCTTGCATCCACATGCGCGTCGAGTGCGAACGTGGTCCCCCAGACCTGCTCGCGCGCCGCCGTCGACAAACCGCCGAAGAAAGCCTCAAATCCCTTGATCAGGTCGGCTTTGGTCAGCATCAGATAGACCGGAAGGCGGATCTCGAGGCGATCGTTGAGCTCGGCCAGCCGACGCCGGATCTTGCGGCCATGCGCCTTGATGGCGTCGTCGCCCTCCGAAAGCACATCGATCGAAAGCGCGACGATCACACCGTTGAGCGCGCGACGGCCCCGGTGCTTCTTCAAAAGGTCGAGGAAGCCCAGCCACTCCACCGCGTCGACGTCGGGTTGGCTCTCCTGTTGGACATAACGGCCTGCAGTGTCGATCAGAACCGCGCTCTCCGAAAAGAACCAGTCGCAATTGCGCGTGCCGCCGACCCCTTGCAGGTCGTCGGTCAGGTCGATCGGAAAGTTCAACCCCGACTGCCGCAAGGCTGTGGTCTTGCCGGTGGCCGGCGGCCCGACGATAACGTACCACGGCATCTCGCGCAGGAACTTGCGACCGCCCAGTTTGCGGCGCTTCAACTCGGCCAGGACCTCGGCGAACTTGGCACCGACGGCAGCGACATTCTCTTCGCCGGGGCTGAGTGGCTTCTCCACCGCCGGCGCGGCGATTTCGGCGACGAACATCCGGTTGGCACGGATCGCCCGACGCTGGGCAACGATCAGCCAGATCAGCCAGAAGATGACCAGCAGCGCGATGATGACGATGCGCACATTGTCCGAGGCGAAAGGGTCGTAGGGTCCGACCCTGACGATCGGCCCGAATACCCAGATCACCAACGAAAGCAGCGTGATGCCAATCAGTGTCCACAGCCAGCGCGATGTCAGGACCGCCCAGAGGAAGCGCAGGATGAACATCTCACAGCCTCTTTTCGACCAGCACCTCAACGCGCCGGTTCAGGGCCCGGCCCTCGCGCGTGCCGTCGTCGGCCACTGGATCCGTGGCTGCCCGGCCCTCGGAATGGACGCGTTCCTGCGGCACTCCGTTTTGTACCAGCATGTCGGCAATGGTCTGGGCGCGAGCCTCAGACAGTCGCTGGTTGGTCGACAGCGGATTGGTTCTTTGCAGAGGAACCCCGTCCGTATGTCCGACCACAGTGATGTTGCCGATCAGGTCACGATTCGCAAGGATCACCTTGGCGATCGAGCCGATCAGCGGCTCGAATCCTTCCGTCAGTGTTGGCCGCGACGACTGGAACAGTTCGGGGTTGGATGCCTGGATGACCAGCTTGGCCAGCGAAACGCTCTCCGTGCCGCTGAGAGCCGATCTGAGATTGCCCGGCGCCCCGGCCTCAAATTCGGGCAGCAGTGCAAAATCCACAGTCTCCGGCGGCGGGACATCGACCGTTGGCGACACGCGGCTGATGTCGCCACGTGTCGGCGGCGGCAAGGCGCGGACCAGCGCTGAAAGCTCAACCGCCTGGCTGCTGAGTCCCATCGAGAGCCCGACATAAGTCGCGGTGGCGATAACCGTTGCGGCCAGGGCCATCACCCAGATCGGAACGATGAAGCGCTGCGGCTCATCGGATGCGATGACGCCCTTCCAGTTTGGTGACAGCGGGGCATTCTCGGCGTCGGTATCGCGCAGGAAACGTGCCGCGGCCACACGAACGGCATTGAGCGAGCGATCGCCCGACCGGCCGGGCACGCGATACTTGCCGCGAAAACCGAGTGCCAGGCAGTCATACTGGAGTTCGAGCAATTCGCGATCTCGGTTCGGATGACGTTCCAGTTCGTCGAGCCGTGTAAAGAACTGCGTGCCGGCGTCGACATCGCCCCGCAACATGACCACAAGCGGCTGACGCGGCCACGCGCTGGCCCCGCCCCAGGGCGTGTTCAGTGCCAGATCGTCGAGCAAGGCCGCCACCACCCAGGCTGCCTGATCGGCCCGTTCCATCGACGACCCCGCCGCCATTGCCGTGTCGCGTGCCCGAACCAGTTCTTCGAGCAGCCTGGTTCGTAACACTTCCGGATTCTCCGGTGGCAGCGCGCTCTCAAGCTCCGGCGCAAACTCGAGCAGGGGCGCGAAGGCGTTGACAAGGCCGTTCGGGTGGGTGCGCGAGCGTTTTACCGGCCCGCCCGGCAAGGATGCCGCCATCGGCCGCGGCATCGGCGTGCCGGTCAGCCTGATGCGAGTGCGTTCGCGATCCTCCGACAGTCCGAAAGGATCATCCCGGCTCATGGTTTCACCTGTTCACCGAATAGCAGTCCACCTGCGGTTCGCTCGGCAGTACACCCGAAACGCCAATGACGAAGCCTGGGGCACCGAGCAGCGATGCCCAGTGCTCGCTTTTCTGGTCGAGCTCAAGGCACAGCCGATCGCCGTCGTAAGGAATCTCGCGCGGTTGCGAATGAAGCGGTTTCAGCGGGATGCCGGGCAGGCGGGACTTCCACAGGCCCTCGAACTCATCCGCGGAGCCCACGGTCGCCTGGTTGACGAATATCTTGCGTAGCGCGTCCTCCGACAGTTCCGAACCGACCCGGATGACGATCCGGCTGGCCACCAGCAGCTTCGGATTGTCGATGCGGATTTTCCAAACATTGGTCGAATGACGCATGACGGGCAGCGCGCGCGATTTCGGCTCGATGTAGCGCAGGCTCAGGATCAGTGAGCGCAATGCATCCGCCAGCGCCGAAAACGGTGGGCCGGGCGCCATGTGATCGTAAGCCGGCAGCTCGCCCAGTCGCCGCGCGCTCGAGCCGTAGGTCGCCATCGAACCGGCAAGCCCGGCCAGTTCCAGATAGAGTTCGGCCGGATGGAAAACATCCTGCGCCAGCATATGGGCCAGGCGCGGACGCGCCGCGTTGGCGAGGTTGAGCATCAACAGGTCTTCGACACTGCGCCCTGGCCCGCCCATGACCATCTTGCCATGCGCCTCGGCGATCTGGTCAAGGCCTGTGACGACCTCCAGAAGCAATTGCCGGTACCAGGCCACTGCACCAGTAACCAGGGCCGGTGGCAGGAATGTCTCGTCCAGCGAAACGCCGCCATCGGCGCGAACCCCCTTGATGTCGGCTATCGGCAGGGCGGTATAGCCGCCGACCGATTTGCCGGGTGCAAGTAACAGCGATTGCGGTCGGGCGATTTCGATTTCTTCGGGGTCTGAACCGCCCTGGACGGCATCGCGCACCGAAACGATCCGTCCATGATAGCGCGCACCGCTGGGTGGCGCATGCGCGGGATCGAAGCCAACGCCGCCGTCCGGCTCGAGCGGCAGGGCGACCAGCACTGGGCCGGCGCCTGTATCCGGGGTGACCGGCAGCGGACGCGGCGCGTCCATCAGATCCGGAATGGAGAAGGGGGTACCGTCAGGGAAAATGCCTCGTGCAGACAGGATCGAGATCTGGCCGGCATCGAGCAATGCCTTATCCAGGGTCAATTGCTGAAAGCCGAACGTGTGCAGCTGGCCGGCCTGCAACGCGCCGCGCACAGTCGCCTCGAAGAAACGGTCCTGCTGCTGGAAATGCTGGGTCCGCAGAAAAAGGCCCTCGGACCACAGCACCCTGTTTGCATCGCTCATCCGGCTACTCTCTGCATCGAGCTCCCCTTGCCTTGGCCGTCAGGCGGAAATGCCGCCGCTGCCGAGTGTGACATTGATCGCAAAGTTTGATCCGGGCGAAACCGATTTGGTCGTCCGCCAGTTTCGCCCGCCAGGCTCACGGATAAGTGCAACGAAGCCCAGGGCCGTCGCATCCGGTTCAACCGTAATGGTCTTGGTCGCGGTTTTTCCAGGCGCGACGGCAATCTGGTCGGATCCGATGAGATCACCTGCCAGTGCCGAGCCGGCATCCCCCTGCAAGGCAAAGTAGTCGGCGGAATTGAACTTACCGGTGCTGCGCAGCCGCATGGCCAGCACCGTCACTGGCCGGTCGCCGCCGCCTGGTCCAGGGTTCATGCCGGCCGCCCCTGTCAGCTTGACCGTGATGACCGACGGTTTTGGCGGCCCGGCGCTTTGACAGGCCGTAAGCAGCCCGGTCGCACCCAAGGCAACGATAAATTCGCGTCGATCGATCATGTGTTACTCCTCCTCATATGCATCCCGAAAATCAGCGCCGATTTCGCCGAGAAAGCTCTTTTCCGCGCTCTCGGCGATTTCACGATGGCGTTTCTGATAAAGCTCCCACAGCTTGGCGCCGCGCCCGCCCGACAACAGCGTGCCGATCGCGGAACTCGATTTCAGCTCTTCTTCGATGGCTGCCGGCTCAAAACGGTCGACCATCCGCCGCAAGGCGGCCTGCACGCCGCGCCAGGCGCGTACGTGATGTTGTGCGAGGTCGCGAACCGCATCCGCGATAGCCGCTTCGCCGGCCAGAAATCCGGGGCTGCGTTCGGCGATAAGCGTCACGATAGCGTCGTCGACCGTCGGCAGAAACTTGAGTGGATTGACGTCGGAGGCTCCGACCATTGTCTGCGCAACGCGAGCATTTCCCTTTTCTTCGGCACGCTTGCGTAGCAGCTGCATCAATCCTTCCATCATAAGCCGATATTCGCGGCCGAACTTCTCCATCTCGCCGACGGCATCGCGCCCGGGAAAATCGGCTTCCGCGATCCCCATGCCGCGCAGGAATGCGGTGCGAAGCGCCATTTCGGCGTGCTGCCTCGCAGGCGGCTGGCGGGCGGGGCTGGCGGCTGGGCCTGCTCGCATTGGCGGAGGGGCATCTGCCGCTCGCACGGGCACGTCCCAGGGATTGGCCGCTTGCAGTGGTTGGGCGTCGCGCTCGCGCTGACCGTTCGAGCCCGCATCGCGTCCCGGGCTGGGCGCCGCGGCTGGCCCAAAACCGAAGTCGTCATTGAATTCCGGCAGCTTTGCCGTAGCCGGCTCCGTCGCGCCGTTGGGGAACGATCCCGAGTCGAGGCCGAATGGGTCTGTCTGGTTGGGCGCGCGGGCTGGTCCTGCGGTGCCTTTGGATACGGGTGTTGCGATCGGATCGAGGCTGAACGGGTCATCGAAAGCAGGCGAGCTGCGCTGTCTGGAATTGGCCCGTTCGAACGCACCCGGGATCGGCTGCTCGAACGGGTTCGGCAGCCCGGCTGGACGTGGCCGCTGCGGCTCTTCTTCCACGGTGGCTGAAAAGAAATCGTCACGGCCGATGCTGACCGGCGCCCGAGACGCCGGTGGGGAGCGCTCCGGACCTGGCCCTGCGGCTGCTGCTGCTGTGGCTTGGGCACTCGGCGTCTGCAGATCGACATACACGACGTAATCGCCCAGTCTCAGCCGCATGCCATTGCGAAGACGCGTCGACTTGCCGGCACCGAGCGGGCTGTCGGAGTCGTCTATGAACAATCCGCTGCTTGACGTATCAGTGACGAAATATCCGTCGCGCCCACCAGTGATCCTGCAATGGGCGCGCGAAACGAACATGTCGGGATCGTCGATCTGCCAGCCGGCGTCCGCGCTGCGGCCGATCACCAGTTCCCCCTCGTCAAGCCGGGTCTGCCGTACCGCCTGGGTGCGTGGCCCTTGCTCCAGCGTCAGCAGCAGACTCATGCCGCGACCTCCGCCCCTTCCTGCCGCCAGCCGACTAATGTCCGCAGCCGCATGTCGTCAGCATCGCCCCTTTCAGCGGGCCGCGCAAGCCACGCGGTCCGGGCGAGTTGGACGGTTCCAATACGCGGCGGCGGAACGGCATCGCGCGCCAGCACGATGCGCAGATCGACGTCGAGCGATTCGCCGACCATGTCGCTAACGGCCTGCTTGAACAATTTGAGGCGCTGACCGCCCGGCAGGAACGCCTTGAACTCCTCGTAGCCCAGTGGGCCGACACGGAGCTCGATCCTGCTTTGACGGTTGAAGACACGCGGACCGATCGTTGCTCCCCGGCCGAGCGCTATGTAGGCTTTGCCTAGGCGTGTCTGGAGCGCGGCTGGTATGGTCATCCAGGCAGCGATGAACTCCCTGATCTGGACCGGCACCTTGAACGCCTCCGCCAGGAACAGCGTCAGCCGCTCGGGGCCGTCGACCTGATTGGCAAGCGAAGCTGCCTGGCGCAGCTTCACGGCGTCCAGTTCGGGATTGTGGGTGCCGGGAAGCCCTATCCCCGCCATGGCTTCGAGCATGGCGCGAACGCGCCCGCCTGCCGCGCGCTCGACCTGAACCGCCGGATGCGCATCCGCCCAAGCCCTGTAATACAGCGCGATCATCCGGTTCTGAAGAATGTTGACGAAGTCCATGAAGGTTGTGTCGCTGGTCTGCTGCGCATCGGCGCCTGTGAACCAGCGTTGCGACAGGCGATCGAGCACCCAGCGCGTCAAATGCAGGGGCATCGGACCTTCAGGTCCCATCAGACCAATGTTTGCGACCGTAACCCGGGCGGGCGCTTTGTCAGTCGCTTCGCGGAATTCTGCCAAGTCCTTGGCGGAAAAGCTGAGACGGACATGCTGCCCGAGCCGCGAGGGTTCGCGCTCCGGCGGGCCGGAATAGCCGAACAGCCCGCCTCTCCGTTCGAGTCGCCGCAACAGCTCGAAGAAGTCGAACGCATCCGACAGCTCTTCGTACCGGCCAGGCTTGTCTAGATCAGGTAGCGATTGCCGGGCGTCATCGGCCATGGCACATCCTCCCGCTTCTGCAGCAGCCATGTGCGGGTTCGCACAAAGCCGTTTATTCCGGCATGACGGGCAAACAGCCGTGCCAGCAGGGCCGAAAGCAGCAAGGTGCTTTGCCCCGCCAGGACCGATTGATCGACATGCAATGTCACCTCCGTGCCTCGTCCGAAGCACATCGGCCCATCGATCTGCAGCCGCTCGATGACCGACCGGGAGTCGATGCGCACGATCGAGTGCACATTGCGGGCGAGGCTCGGGTCTCCCCTGTCGGCGTAAAGCTCAAGCAGCGCATGCAGCGGCTCGACGCCGCGACCTTCCTTTGCAAGGCTTAGAAAGTTGAGCGCGAGCTGCGCTACAAGCCGCCAGGCGAGATTGTCGGCTCGCGATTCACCCGCCGCGCCCGCCGGCAGCGCTGCGGGGATGGCTGGGCGAGGCGGGCGCAATGCGCCGAGAAGCCGGATCGTTTCGACCGGATCGCCGGCTTCCAGCGTCAAGGTAGGGTTGTCGTCAAGGATCGGCAGATCGCGGTTGGTGCAGAGCGCCACGATGTCGACGCGCTTCAGCGGCCGGTTCGGTGGACTTTCCGCTGGGCGTGAAATCGCCAGGAAAACGTCATCGCCCGTGTATGAAGTGCGGGTGAGGCCATCGCGCCGTTCCTCCTCCGTCGGGCGGCGTGGGCGCCGTTCGGTGGAATAAACCCAGCCGCTGCCGCGGTTCTGTCCCAGGCTGAAGAGCTCCGGGATTGTGGCGTCGCTGCCCTCGCTGTCGGCGTCCTCGACGCGGATAACCCGATAGATTTCGAAGTCCCGCGCTCGCGTGCGGTCGGCATGCAGCACCTGCCGCGTTTTGCGCGGATCGAGCTCGACGACGTTGCACTCGCGTTCGAACAGATTGATGATCGGCGTTGCGAAAAGTTCAAAATCGGCCGCCATCAGATCGGCAAGTTCAGGCGCCGGACGCCTGAAGATGAAGATGATCTCGAGCTCGGCTGTGCATCTGCGCACGATGGGCTGCAACCCCGAAACCCGAGCATAGTGAAAGCGCTCCGGCATCATGAAATGTTCGCGCAGAAGACGATATCCTTCGAAGGTCGGACGTGTACGAGGCATCAGAGCCTCGTCGTCGCTGATGCCGACCATTTCGGGTGGCGGCAACGCCGATATTGGGTTGGTCTTGCCTCCCGGTCGTGCACCAACGGCTGAGCAGGCGCCGAAAATCGCATCGAAAAGCAGTGGTGCCTTGGTGCGCGCGGCAAAGTAGAGATCAAGCCGGTCGAGCGACAGTTCGTCGAGCTTGCCTTTTCCAGTACGGGCCAGCGTGATGCGAAGCGCCGCCTCGCCATCGACACCGCCGATCCGCGTGATGCCGGCTGCCGCCAAGGCGCTGCGATCCTGAAAATACCCGACCGAGGTGATGGCTATCGGCCACAGCGTGATGTCCTGGGCGGTGGTGAACGTGCAACGCGTCGACAGGCCAGGCTGGAGGCTGGAAACCAGCCGCGTGTTGCGCTTGACGACATGCCCCCCAATCATTGTCTGGACCTGCTGGCCGGGTCTGAGGACCACCATGGCCGTTGCCGGCGCCGGCGTGACAAGATCGGGATAGAGAACATCAAGGACGGCTCGCGAGAAGCGCGAGCGTTCCGCATCAACCTTGAGCCGGGTCCGCGCGGCCAAGAAGGCAACACCGTCAAGCAGCCGCTCGACATAGGGGTCCGGACAGGGGACCGTATCGAGTGAAAGGTTGCGTGCCACCGCCGGATGCATGTCGGCAAATTCTGCCGCGAGCGCACGGATATGGGTCAGTTCCTCCTCGTAATATTCTACGAAGACCCGATCCATCTCAGGCTTCCCTAAATTCGGTCCGAGCCAAGCCGTTATCGAGGTTGATCGTGGTGCGCAGGCGCATGCGTTCGGGCGTCGGCGTCATGATCAACACCGCATCTATTTCGATCTTCAGGCCCACGGTTTTGTCGCCAAGGGTTACCGTAACCTTTGTTGCACTGTCCTTGAGACGCGGCTCGAAGGTGGCAAGCACCGAGCGGATCTCGCGCGCCAGGGCCTCGCGATCGAAGTCGCGGGAGGAACGGCCCGAGAAGGAAGGCACGCCGTAATTGACGACGCTGCGACGCACCTCCGGAAAATCGGCGAGCGACGGCGGGTTGTCCGCAGCCTGCTCGGTTTCAAGGTCGGAAAGCAGCGGAATGGCCTCGAAGCGTTCGGTGTTGAACAAAGCCTCGACATCGCGCCGCACAGCCTCCTTGAGCACACGAGCCGACACCACCACGCCGCGGCTTTCGATTTCAGCGCGGTGCTGGCTCTGAAAGGCCAGGCGATGCAGACGCCGCTTCTGGTCGGCCGTCAACTCCGTGTCGGCGTCGATGAGCCGCGCACTAGCCGCAACTAGGTTGTCCAGCCGCTCCGCGCCAAGCTCGTCCTGCAGTGCCTGGCGCAGTCCGTCTATCTCGGAGGTCACGCCCGGCAGATCGTTTACGAGGCGGTCCCACAGAGAGGGCTGGACCGCTTCGCGCTTTGCTCGCGAACTGCCGCTACCCAGCGACTTGTCCGCGCCGGGCCGCCGCGCCTCACTTGCCGACATAGACATCCATTTCGATTTCGTCGTTGTCGTCGTAGACGAACTTTATCTTCTTGTATGCGAAGCTGACCTCTTCCTCGATCAGGTCTTCCTCATCCTCGGCCTGCGACATGTCGTATTCCATGATCGAGGCGTCGGTGAGTGTGACGACCAGGTAATCCTTGGTCTCACCATCAATGGTCCGCCGTGCCGAAAACACGACTTCGTCCAGCGCCTTGTTCTCGAACAGCGCCTTTTTCAGGTAGGGCGAAGACTTGTCATAGTGCTTGGTGAACTTGATCATACCCAAAGACACACGACCGCGGCGCGAGAGCGAATTTGGATCATAGGGCGCGATCATCTTGTAATCGACGCCATGGATTTCGATTTCGTCCTCATGGCCATCTCGCGTGCTTGGACCCTTGATGCCCGGAACCTTTAGAAAGCCATCAATCTTCGTATTTGTGGGCATTGTCTTTCTCCACCGCTTTCAAAAACCAAGATGTTGTTGCTGCAAATCAAGTCTTCACCGACGGAAGTTCCGAAACCAGTCGGAGCGAGGCATTGATACCCTCCAGCTGATAATGCGGGCGCAGATAGAAGCGCGCATTGTAGTAGCCGGGGCGCCCTTCCACGCTGTCCACCTGAACCTCGGCGGCGGCGAGCGGGCGCTTGGCGCGCGCCTTGTCGTCGGCAAAGGCCGGGTTGGCCAGCACATACCGGTTGATCCATTCGGTCAGCCAGATCTGCATGTCGGAGCGCTCCTTGAACGAACCGACCTTGTCGCGCGCGATCGCCTTGAGGTAGTGGGCAAAGCGCGAGACCGGAAAAAGGTAGGGCAGGTTGGCACTCAGCCGCTCGTTGGCCTGCGCATCGGGGTCGACCAGCCGTCCCGCCCTTGTCTCGTCGTCCTGCAGCGAATGGGCGCCAATAAAGGCGGCGAGATCGGTGTTCTTTCGATGCAGGATGGGCATCAGGCCGAGCTTGGCCAGCTCCGCCTCGCGCCGGTCGTCGATGGCAACCTCCGTCGGACATTTCATCGCTATCGAGCCATCATCGGTCGGGAAGCTGTGCACTGGCAGGTTGAGGACCGTGCCGCCATTTTCGACGCCGCGGATCTGCGTGCCCCAGCCATAGAGCTTGTGGCTGCGGTTTATGTTCACGCCCATCGGGAAGGCGGCGTTCATCCAAACATATTTGTTATGATCGCCATGTACCTCCTCCTCGAAGGTGAAGCCCTTCACCGGAACGGTATCGGTGCCATACGGCAGCCGTGCCAAAACGCGAGGCATGGTCAGGCCGATGTAGCGTGCATCCTCGCTCTCGCGCAGCGACTGCCACGAGGCATAGGCGGGGTTGGAGACGATCTGCTGCAGGTCCTGCGGGTTCGGCAATTCCTGCCAGCTGTCCATGCGGAACAGGCGCGGCGAGGCAGCTGCGATAAAGGGTGTGTGCGCTGAGGCGCAGATGCCGGAGATGTTGCGCAGCAGACCGACGTCGCGCGGGTGGTTGGAGAATTCGTAGGCACCGATCACACAGCCGATCGGCTCGCCGCCAAGCATCGAATACTCGTCCGTGTAGACTTTCTTGAAGATCGGGCTCTGATCCCACATCTGGCCCTCATAATCCTCAAGCGTGTCGGCCAGCTGCTCCTTGGAAATATTCATCACCCGGATCTTCAGCTTCTGATCCGTCTCGGTATTGTTCACGAGATACCACAGGCCACGCCATGTGCCCTCCATTTCGCGCACTTCCGGAGCGTGCAGGATCTCGTTGACCTGTTCCGACAGCATCTTGTCGATCCCGGCGATCAGCGACTTGATCGATTTGATCGCATTCGACGAGATCGTCGTTGTATCGGAACGCGTCTGCGCTGCGAGTGCGAGATTGCGCACCAATTGCTGCAGCTTTTCGCTGTCGTCCTTCTTGACCTTGAAATCCTTCTCGAGGAGCCCGCTGAATTCTCCAAGATCGATGGTTTCCGCCTCGGCGACGGCGGCGGTTTTTTGCTGTTCGGCCATGGTCATTCCCCTGCCTTGTCGTCCGCCAGCGCCTGGCTGGCGATCTTGCCAAGAAGCGGTTCATTGTTCAGCAGTTGCGCAATGCGCTTTTCGGCATCCACACGCCCATCCATGAAGCCGAGAAGTTCCTCGAGCTGGCGGCGCATCTTGAGGATTTCGGCCAACTGTGGGACCTGCTCGGCAATCTTGTCCGGCGCGAAGTCGCCCATCTTGGTGAAGGTAAGGTCGAGCGCCAGCTCCTCGTCCCGCTCGGCGCCTTCGGCCTGGGGCAGCGTATTCTTCACGCGGGCTTTCACGCGTGGTCCAAGTGCCTCCATGAAACGCGGGAAACGGTTCGCATCGGTCTCGACAAAGGAGCGGTCCAGTATCGACTTCGACGCTTCCTTGGTCTGCGAAGCGCCTGAAAGGTCCGCCATGACGGCCATGACGAACGGCAGCTCGATTGTCGTTGGACTGCCATAGGTTTCCACGTCATAGGCGATCTGCACCCGCGGCGCGCGATTTCGTTCGATGACCTTGGCTTTGCTTTCGGCTGGCATTGCTTGCTACCTTTCATCCTTCTGAGCCGTCTTCCTGGCATCGGGAACGCCGGCAAGCAGCCGGAACTCCTTCAGTCCCGACGGGGCGAGATCTTCCATCAGTTCAACAAAATCCATATGCACCATCCGGCGCACACGGCGGGCGAGGTGGGGAATCGGGCTCGACGGTTCGGTGCGGTCATAAAAGGCGACGACGAGGTCCAGGCATTTCACCACGTCGTCGCGCGAAGTAATCCGGTCGGGAAGTCCGGTGCTCGAGTCAGCGTAGCTGGCCACACTTGCCATAGTATCGGCTCCATGACCGTTTCGGACAGGCATTACCGGTTCTGCAGGCGAAGCGGACGGCTTTACTGCATTCGCCATCGCGCCGGCGGCCGAGTTGCGCTCGAGGGTTGTCAGCAAACGCTGCAGGAACCGTTTTAATTCCGGGATAGTGGTGCCGCCGCTGCCCTCAAGGTGAGCATTGAGGGCTGTCTCGACGGCTTCCAGTGCCGCGACCGCTGCGCGCGCATTGGTAATGAGCGAATGCATTTCCTCATTGGCTTGGTCCGCCTGTGCCGCGCACCCGGCACGGACCCGGTTCAACAGTTGTCCGTGTGCACTGACAAGCGCTGCCTTTTCGGCCGCATTCAACCCTGACGCTGCTTCTTGCAGCATGACGCGGTCGTCGAGCGCAGCTTGTTCCAGGTCGCGTCCGCTGATCGGCCCGATCGAGCGTGGCGCAAAGAAAGTCATTTGCCGCAGGTTGGCCAGCAGCCCGTCCTGACTATTTTGAAGATCGAGCAGCGCGTTGATGCGGCGCAAGGCGGCTTCGCGAGGCGATGTGTTGGGCCGCAGCGACGGGTGCATGGTTTCCCAATGCTGGTCGAATGTCCGCCCAATAAGCGTCAGACCCTGCGCCAACCCGGCCAGTCCCTGCTCGTTGGCCAGTGCGCGTGTGACAATTACAATCAGGCGCAGGTCGCGGCCACGCGCGCGCAATTCCTCGGCCTTGGTGAGTACTGCTGGCCAGTCGACGGGAATGGTGCTTTGCGAGACCGGCTTGTTGTTGCCATCATGGACAACCTTGACCTGAGGCTCTGTCAGGCGCTCCAGTTCGTGAAACGCTGGATCGTTACGCAAATCCTCTCCCGACGGATTTTCACCATCGAGCGGAGCAAGCCAGAGTGCGACGTCGATCACACCGATCCCCCAGTCACCGGCCCTGAGGCCGACCTGTCCCTACGTTATCACACGGTTGCGCTTTTCCACAATTCAGCGAGTGCGGAAAAAATTAACAAAAGCTAATGCAGCCTTGTCTTGATTGTTGAATCCGCCGGCGTGTTTGCCGGGCCGTGGATCGGGAATGCGTCTCACCTGGGCTGTCAGGCTCGTGGTTGTTTGCGGCCGCGATGCGGCATCTTCGACGAATGATGGGAGCCCGCATAACGGGGCATCGAAACCTTTGTTCATCCCGCACTTTGTCAAGCGGCTGCTTATGTGGCAGGTTATCGACTTGCAGAGTGCAGGAGCACGTTCGATGGAACAGCGCCGGTCATCGCAGAGCTTCAAGCGCAAGGAACTGGTCGGCAAGCTCAACCCTCTAGGGTTGCGCGCCTTCAAGGCAGCGGCTGACAGTGCCAAGCTGCGCGGCAATCCTTACGTCGAACTCGTCCACTTCATCGAGCAGCTGGTGCTCTCCGACCGCTCGGATGTGCAAATGATGATTTCCGATGCAGGACTGGATGCGAGCCGACTTACGGCCGATATGACGCGCGCGGTGGACAAGCTGCCCTATGGCGCAACCTCGATCGAAGAGTTTTCCGACCATATCTTCCACGCCATCCAGGAGGCCTGGAATCTGGCAACACTGGAATTCGGCGTGGAGGAGGTCCGCAGCGCACATGTTCTGCTTGCTTGCCTGAAGACACCGGTGCTGGAAGGCCTGCTGTCGAAGATCAGCGGCGAGTTCGACAAGATCGACGCCGACGCCGTCGTGACGCGCTTCGCCGATGTCACGGAGGGCTCACTCGAAGCCGGCGCTGCGCCAACGGTCACCGCGACAGAGGCCCCGCGGCGGACTCCGGGCGGGGATTCGGCATTGGCCAAATACGCCACCGACCTGACCCAGCGCGCCCGCGATGGAAAGATCGACCCGGTCGTCGGCCGCGATCCTGAGATCAGGCAGATTGTCGACATATTGATGCGACGCCGGCAGAACAATCCGATCCTGACCGGCGAGGCGGGCGTCGGCAAGACTGCAGTCGTGGAGGGTTTTGCTCTGCGCATCGCCAAAGGCGATGTACCGCCCCCACTGCAGGGAGTGAGCGTGCGCATGCTCGACGTCGGATTGATGCAGGCAGGCGCTAGCGTAAAGGGTGAATTCGAAAAACGGCTGAAGGCCGTAATCGACGAAGTTCAATCCTCTGAATCGCCGGTCATCCTCTTCATTGATGAAGCCCACACCCTGATCGGCGCCGGTGGTGCTGCCGGAACCGGCGACGCTGCCAATCTGCTCAAGCCGGCGCTGGCACGCGGCGAGCTTCGCACGATAGCGGCCACGACCTGGGCGGAATACAAGCAGCACATCGAGAAAGACCCGGCACTGACCCGCCGCTTCCAGGTGGTAAAGATTGACGAGCCTTCGGAATCGGTGGCCATCCTCATGTTGCGCGGCGTGGCCGGCGTCCTCGAACAGCACCACAAGGTTCAGATATTGGATGAGGCGATCGACGCGGCGGTCGGCCTGTCACATCGCTACATCCCGGCGCGGCAGCTGCCGGACAAGGCGGTCAGCCTTCTCGACACTGCCTGCGCCCGTGTTGCGGTATCGCAGCACGCCACGCCAGCCGAGGTCGAGGACATCATGCGCCGCCGCCAGGCGCTGGAGGTCGAGCGCGGCATTATCGGCCGCGAGGCTGCAATCGGCATCGAAGTGGCCGAGCGGCAGGCACGGGTCGAGGCTGGGCTTGCCGAGACCGAACGCACGCTCGCAGCCGCGCAGCAGCGCTGGGAGCGCGAAAAGGCGCTGGTGGCCGAGATACTCGAATTGCGTGCAAGGCTGCGCGGCGACGGCGTGCCGCTCGATGCCGTGGAAGGGCACGAGGCCGCCACGGAGACCAAGAGCGGGGAGGTGCCTGAGACCGAACTGTCCAATGCCGAGGCGAAGGTTCCGGCGGCAGGTGGTCCTGCGCCTCCCGATCCGGCTGCCGATCTCGCTCGGCTGCGCGAACTGATGAGCGAACTGGCCGAGGCGCAAGGCGAAACACCGCTGATCCTGCCATCGGTCGACCGCAACGCCGTGGCGGCCGTGGTTCAGGACTGGACGGGCATCCCGACGGGCCGGATGCTGTCGAGTCAGACGGAGAAGGCGCTGCGGCTCGCGGTCACTCTGTCCGAGCGCGTTGTCGGACAGGATCATGCGATGGAGATGATCGCCAAGCGCGTGCAGACCAGCCGCGCCGGTCTCGGCGCTCCGGAAAAGCCAGTGGGTGTATTCCTGCTTTGCGGCCCCTCGGGCGTCGGCAAGACCGAAACCGCTTTGGCACTGGCCGAAACGCTCTACGGCGGAGAGCAGAACCTGATCTCGATCAACATGTCGGAATTCCAGGAGGCGCATACGGTCTCTACCTTGAAGGGCGCGCCCCCCGGCTATGTCGGCTACGGCAAGGGCGGAATTCTCACCGAGGCGGTGCGGCGCAAGCCCTATTCGGTGATCCTTCTCGACGAAGTCGAGAAGGCGCATCCGGACGTGCACGAAATCTTCTTCCAGGTGTTTGATAAAGGGATGATGGACGACAGTGAAGGCAGACGGATCGATTTCAAGAACACGCTGATCCTTCTCACGTCGAATGTCGGCTCCGAAGTCATCATGGACCGCACAAGGAATGGCGCGGTACGGGCAGGGCTCGATGAACTGGACACCGCATTACGCAGCCCGTTGCTGAAGGTCTTCCCAGCGGCCTTTCTCGGCCGGGTGGTGACCATCCCTTACTTTCCGCTTTCCGATTCGATGATCGAAGCGATCACACGTCATCAATTTGCTAAGATTGCTCGCCGGCTGCGTGCAACCAACGACGCGGAATTGGTAATCGGCGACGGTGTCATGGATCTGGTCAAGACCCGCTGCACGGAAATTGAATCGGGCGGCAGGATGATCGACGCAATTCTGACCAACACGCTCCTCCCGGAGTTGAGCCGCGGTGTGCTGAACCGGTCGCTCGCTGGTGAAAAGATGACAAAGGTCACTGTTGGCGCCTCAGGCCAAGGGTTTACCTATTCCTTCGAATAGGAGCGCGAATATTATGGCGGCTCCTTTCCTCGGCTGTGGCGAGCGTTGCGGCAACCAATGTTACCATCAATGCGGCTGCCTGAGCGTGGATGATTTCCTTGCGTGGCGCCCTACAGGTGCGCTCCACAAGGATGCGCTCGATCGCTTGGTTTCGCTAATTTGCCAGTCGATGAGCGGCCCCTAAACGAAAAAGCGACGGAGTGATGCATTCGACAGTGTCAGGCCTAGCCGTTCCAATGTTGCAGCTCCACGCACGCACCAGCTCAAAGCTTGGTTTCTTTCTGAGGAGGCGCGCTGGGATCAGGACAATCAGGATGTGGCAAGTTTTCACACGGAGAGGGCTGGTCACGAACGCCGCCATAGTGTTTCACGAGTTTTGCGAAACAGGAAGGGCGCGGATCACTTCCCTCGCGCAATTTCCTTCGCGAGATCGCCCGTTTCACGAAGCCCTGTCGCTGATCTCGTCAACCAACCGGTTCGTCGCCGAGCGTGCATTTCATAGCTCAAAATCAGACCGAGAGAGCGTACCGCTAGGAGCGAACAAAAGCCCGCCGCACCTTTCGGCACGGCGGGCTCTGTTGGGACGATTCCAAGGCTACGCGGCTACCGCGTGCGAACTGCGTTGAGGGCGATTCCATGGGTGTCTTGTTTCAGGGCAAGATTTTTGGCAAGTTCTTCGCGTTTTGGGAGAGGGCAACAACCATGAAATCATTTTGCGTGGGCAGCGTGTCCGTTGCAGCAATGGCGATTTGTATCACCTCATTCGTTTCAACCACCGTCCACGCCGGTTCGATCGCTTACGAAACTGGGTATCAGAAAGCCGCGTATTTGAATTGTTCTCAAACAGTTTACAACGAAGACGCTTTCGGAAAATTTATGGCCCAAGACGATAAATATATAAATACCCGCGATTATAAGCGTGGCTTTGCCGCGTTGGAAGCCGGCCTGAAAAGTGATCACCGCAGCAAAGTGTGCTTCGATGCCGCTCGCGCCAGCAGTTCGTGGACGGACCGCTGACTGGCGTCGCCCGTCCGGACCGACAAGCCTCACCCGCAGTTTCTGCTCATCTTCTTCCATCACAAGGTGTCCACCTATTTTGGTGGACACCTCATGCATCAGAGCACTCAACAGGTGCAGGGAAATTCGCGCTTACGTTCAACGAACTGAGACGCCTCGCTCTACTGACCCCATCATGCGGCGGGCTAACGTCGACCGCGAAGAGAAGCGCGTGACCCGCGGGGCGACATGGTCCGGTCGATTATCAGGAGGAGCTTGACCTCGATGACCCCAATCAGAGAAGCCTGCTAGACGAGATCAGGTGGGAGCGGCGGGACAGCTCCGTGACAAACAGAGTCGGGGCTCCTCATTGAAGAGCCGCAGCTTCGGTCTGTTCTTATCATGCGCCTTTTTTGCCCTGAGCATTTGAGACGTCGCGTCGGAGCCTTTCCGGTCCACTGGGCCGTATACGCGCTAGCGCGCTCAGCTTTAGCTCCGACTCCAGCCCTGGAAAGCCAGCCAGCGTATAGGCCGCGGCCATCGAGCCAAACCGCTTTTTGAACACACGGTATATGGGCAGAGCGGAGTCCGCATTAATCAGCGACAATGTGAGGTGCCCGTGAGCGGCGCGCAGCCGCCGAAATCCGTCTAGAAGCTCTTCGTTCGAGTACTTTCGCAGAGCTCCCCGCCGATCCGGTACGTAGCCGACCGCCGCATAGACCGCCTTCAAGCTGCCGAAAAGCCGGACGTAACACTGTCCTGACGCAGTATACGGACAAGCATTGATCACGGTGAGGCTGAGTCGTTTCTTCTCTTTCAATAGCCGCTTCAGATTCTTGAGCATTTCGGGCTTTGTATAGGTGTATTCGCGCTTTCCCCTTGCGAGTTGCGCCCTCCGGAATACTTGAACCGTTACAATGGGCTCCATGACCCGGATTCGGACCCATTTATCGGGAGTGTTTGGCTTTGATTTGCTGCTCATACTGTGCGACGTTCGGTTGTAGACATAGTAGCCTATCATCAACTCGCTTTTGAGAAGAGATGCGACGCGCCCGGTCGTCCACAGATACCCGTATGTGGATGGC
>NZ_JAMYSP010000044.1:0-46570 GCF_040322015.1 Mesorhizobium sp. M0208
TGGCGAGAAGCTCGATCTGCGAGCCGGCCGCAAGGGCATGGCTTACCGAGGCCAGTACTTTGTCGGTGCCACCGCCCACCGCCTCAATGACGACGTCGAATGCGTTATCGACGCGGTAGGTATCGTTGCCCAGACCGCCGGACATTCTGTCAGCACCACCTCTGCCGTCCAGAACGTCGTCAAAATTGCCGCCCTTCAGGATATCCGCCGCATCCGTCCCGGTCAGGTGCTGCTCCATCACGTTCGGCGCGGCATAGGCGCGGACGTAGTCGACGACCATCTTGTACGTGCCGGAAGCCTGCTCGACCCCGGAGGAATACATGCTTAGCGTGACCAGCATATAGAGCGGCGTGCGGAAAAAGTCGCTCATTGGAAAGCGGCTCAGCTCCTTGCCGTCATAGTACATGGTGATCCAGTCCGTCGTGATCCTCGCGCCGTAGGTGTGAAACGCCCCGTCGAACATCGAATCGGCCAGGCGCGTATAGTCGCTTTCCCAAGCGTGGCTTTCCTTATTGCTCAAGTGCACCGCCCGGTGATGACCATCGGGATCGCCCCCATACGCTTCAACGATGTCGACTTCCGGACGCGTTACAGAAGTATCCTGCGGCAGCATCCAGAAGGCCGGCCAGGCTCCCGCCCCGCCGTGAAAGGCGGCGCGCATCTCGAAGTACCCGTACTCTTGCGCGAAACCCTCGCCGGCGCTGTTAACCGTTTGCATCGTTCCCGACTGCCAGGCGCCGTCCACCTGCTTCATGGTTATCGTCAGAAGCCCGTCAGAGACGGAGAACGGGTTGGTTTCTCCGACCGGCGGCATGTACTTTGCGGCCCCAGCGGGGGCGTGAACAGGCGCGAACCACTTGCCGATGCCGTTGTTCGGCACGACATCAAGCGTGTTGAACTCGTCAGAAAAGGAAAGCTTGAACCCCGAGAGGTTCAGTTTCGATCCCTTGTACTGTCCGGTCCAATCGCCAGGAAGATCCGTCGCAGCCATTGATGGGCACCTCGTTCTCTCAACATTCTTGTGGTTACCCCACCAAGGCCTAATCGTGTAGTGGACACCCATTCGCAATGCGGCCAGTACGGTTATCCCCAACATTTCACGAGAAATTTGGGAGATGTCGCAAATCGGTTGACGTAGCCGGCACACGATACTGCGTATCCTCCGATACCGTAACGCCGGGCTCGAACGCGCCGCAACCAGCCGCTCCTTCACCGCCCGCGACCAGCGCCGCCGGCGCTGCACCGAGGTGATCACTTCCACGCGCGGAATCGTCATAGGATTATTCCCCGGACTTGCAATGTTCGTCCTAAGGCGACAAGGCGGCCTTCACCGTAGGCTTGTAGGCCGGCGGAGGCGGCCTTCAGTCGGGGTTTCAAGAGGCTCACGGGCGTCTCGCCAGCGGGGTGGCGCGACGGTCGGCGCAGATAGGATGGCCGAACGTCCGTTTTCTCAATCCGATTCGGACCTGCAATCTCGCCTCCGGAATGACCATTAGGGGTCAGTGAACGACCCGCTCGCGGGATGGCGCGGGCTTCGAGGCTTGCGCTTTATCGGCAGCATCGGTGAGGCTTTAATCGATCAGGGGTGACGGACGGCCATCGGCCTCCGAGCATGAAGTGTCAACCTTCAGCTTGAGAGGAGCATCCGATGACCGTCCCTACGCATCCATCCGGCAGCCCGCTTCGCGAGCGCATGATCGAAGACATGTCCATGCGCGGCTTCACCGAGGATACGCGCCGTGACTATATCCATTGCGTGAAGGCGTTTGCAGCCTTCATCGGGCGCTCGCCTGATACCGCGACGCTGAGGACCTGAGCCGTTTCCAACTGCACCAGACCGAGAGCGGCATGCGGCCGCCGGGGATCAACAGCGCGGTCTCGGCGCTGCGCTTCTTCTTCACCGTGACGCTCGACCGGCCCGATCTCGCGCGCCGTCTCACCGTCATCCGCCAGCCGCGCAAGCTGCCGCTGGTGCTGAGCGTCGAGGAGGTGGCGCGGCTGCTCGAAGCCGCACCAGGTCCGAAGTACAAGGCCGCCCTCGGCACGGCCTACGGGGCGGGGTTGCGGGTGTCGGAGATCGTGGCGCTCAAGGTGAGTGACATCGACTCGACGCGCATGCTGATCCGTGTCGAGCAGGGCAAGGGGCGCAAGGATCGTCACGCCATGCTGTCGCCGCAACTGCTCCATCTGTTGCGCGCCTGGTGGCGAGTGGGCAAGCGCCGCGGCGTGATGCTGCCGAGCTATTCCCGAGCCGCAACCCAAGGCCTGACCGAGCGCGCCATCGCGCGCACGCTCGGGGTGAGCAATGGGGTCGTGCATGGTTACCTGCGGCGTGCCCGTCTTGCCGGGCTGAGCTGGCCGCTGCCCGAGGGGATGGATGACGAAGGGCTTGAGCTGCTGCTCTTCCCGGCGCCGAAGGCGGCTTCGCAAAGCCCTCGGCGGCCGGTGCCCGATTGGAGCTATGTGGAGAAGGAGTTGCGCTGCCAACCCTGATGGCTTTGGCTATACGTGGTTTTGCACGACCTTCGAGGCCTGGAAAGGGCACGCGCGCCTGACGATGCGCCAGACGCATCTGGGCGGCGAGAAGGTGTTTGTCGATTTCGCTGGCGACACTATCGACATCTTCGACCCCGTCACCGGCGAAGCGCATTCCATGAAGCTGTTCGTCGCGGCGATGGGCGCCTCGAACTACACCTACGCCGAGGCGTGCCCGAGCGAGAGCCTGTCCGACTGGATCGGCGTGCACACGAACCTTTTTGCCTTTCTGGGCGGCGTGCCGAAGTTCGTGATCTGCGACAAATCTCAAGGCTGCCGTCACCAACCCCGATCGCTACGACCCCGGCCTCAACCGAACCTATGCCGAGATGGCAAGCCATTACGGCACCGCAGTGCTCGCGGCGAGGCCGAGACGCCCGAAGGATAAGGCAATTGTTTCATAATGAGTCCTGTTCGGTTGACGGCACGGTAATTGAGGTACGGCGGGCGGGAACGGCGTTTCGGCCCGGGCGGCCTTTGACGATCTCGAGGTCATGAGGAATGTCCCACAGACCACGGTTGAGATTGTCGCTGTAGACTTTGGTGATGAGGCCCTGGCGCCCCCATTGATGCACGGTGGTCTCGGCGATAGCGAAGCGCTCGGCCACTTCCTGGGTGGTGAGCATACCACAATCCCGCAGGCGCTGGCGGCGGCTGGACAGGTTATAGGCTCCGCGGATGAAGCCGATCTTCTTGAGATTGAACGGCTTGCCTTCCCAGGTCCGCAGACCGCGTTCATTGAAGATATCGGCGATCTCGCGATCGCAATGACGGTCGAGCAAGCGGTCGACCTCGGCGACGAGCTCGGGCTTGAGCTTGCGGATCTGGGCGATCGGCAAAGGCCGGTCGAGCGTCAAGGTGCGGGTCGCCCCGCCGGAGAGTCGCACGTTTGCGGTAATCGTCTCGGCCTTGACCAAGGTGACGTCGGCGACCAGCAGACGGAAGATGCGCTTGCGCTCGCGCATGTCGACTCGAGGATCGCTCCAGATCCGGGGGAACTGCTCGGCAAGATCGCGGACGCGTTGCTGCGTCTCGGCATCGAGGGCGGCGGCTTCCTCGGGCGCGCGTCGTTCATAGTCCTCGAGGACGTCGGTGTGGAGCCGCAGCTTCTCGTTCCACTCGGCCTCGAGGGTGTCGGCAACGAGGCGATTGTCGGGATCGACCTTCATGTAGCGGCGCCGGGCGAGCTCGGCGTCATGACGCGTTCGCTCGATATGTTGTCGGCGCAAAGTGTCCGGCTCGGCGGCGCGTGCCTCAAGCTCGCGCTGCACCGCCAAGGTGACCTCAAGCGTCATCGGCGTCATCAGCTCGACAAGCAATGCACCCACTGCCGGGTCGACGACTTTGCCGGGCACGGACTGGCAGACCTTGCCGCCTCGGCGGGTGGCGGTCTCCTGGCAGATATAGGTCGGGACAGGCTGACCATGCTCTTGGCTGTAATGGACGCCCATGCGCCCGCCACACAGGCCGCAGAGAACTCTGCCCTGGAGCAAGGCAGATCCTTCGCGAACCGGTCCGGCGTGGCGCTGCATTCGGTAGGCTTGCGCATTGTCGGCGAGACGCTGCTGCTTGGCCTTGAAGCGCTCCCAGTCAATATAGCCCGGATGCATGTCGGGGATCACGAACCGCCACTCGGCCATACCAACCTTGATCTGCGAGACGCCGCCGCCCGGCCGCGGCCGACCACGCGTTCGACCGTAGACGAAGGCGCCGGCATATCTCGGATTATGCAAGACCTGGAGGATGCGGGCATGCCGCGGCGGCGCCCACATCAGCTCGCCTTTGTGCGGTCCCTTGCGCAATCGCCGCGGGAACAAAATACCTTCGTCGAGGAAAAACTTGACGGTTCTGGTTGCGCTGCCCAGGCGCTCGAAGGTCGTGAACACCATGCAGAGCGCGGCCTGCACCTCGGCGTCCGGGTCGAGCGCGATGATGCCGTCGGACAAGTAGACCAGGCCGACGGGCGGCCCTATCTTCCGATCGCCGCGGCTTGCCTTGTTGAGTTGGCCGCCGCGCATGCGCGCCTTGAGGAAGTGCAACTCTGCCTCAGACATCGTTCCTTTTAAGCCCAACAGCAGCCTGTCGTTGAAGCTGGCCGGATCGTAGATGCCGTCCTCGTCGAGGATGAGGGTGCTGGTCAGGGCGCACAGCTCAAGCAGCCGGTGCCAGTCGGCGGAGTTGCGGGCCAGGCGCGAGACCTCCAGCCCCATGACGACGCCGGCCTTGGCGAGGGCTACTTCGCTGACCAGTTCCTGGAAGCCGTCGCGGGCAACGGCGCTGGATCCCGATTTGCCCAGGTCGCAGTCGATAACGTGGATGCGTTCGGCCGGCCAACCGGCGGCAATGGCGCGGTCACGCAGCCCATACTGTCGCTGCGTGCTCTCGCCGTTCTCGGCGACCTGTCGAAGCGTAGACTGACGGATGTAGAGGTAAGCGTCGCGCCGCAGGTGATCGGCGGTGACTTTGAGGTCAGGCATGTGCTGGCTCCGCGGTTAGCGTGACAACAAGGCTGGCAAGGATGAGGGTGAGCTCGCTGGTGTCGATCGCGCCTGCCGACGGGGGGCGATGTACCGGGCAAGGCGGCGTAAAGTTGGGTGCTGTCGATGCGGCCTTGATCCAGGCGACCATGCCCTGACGGCGCAGCGTGAGCAGCCCTGATCCAGTAATCAGCTGGGCGCTGAGCACCGCGGTGCGCAGTTGTTCGTATGTGCCGACGAGGCTGGTCGCGCGGACGGTTAGGGCAGATCGAGTCGTTTTTTTTTGGGCGCCATGGCCCGCTCCAGACTTCGCCGGTGCACCCTGACGCCAAAGCGTGTGGCGATCGCGTCGATACATTGCGGCACGGTGAGGTCGGGCCGCGTCGCCCTGAGTTGGTCGATGTAGGTGAGGACCTCGGCAGAGATCTTGTGGCCGCCCTTTGGCCCCCGCTGCTGGGGCACCAGCCCGGCGAGGCCGTGCTCGGCCAGGGCGCTCTGCGCTTTGTAGAAGGTCGGCCGCGACACCCCGAAGGCGCTGGCGACGTCGCTGATCGGCACGCGATCGGCGTGATGGCGGCGCACCATCTCGTAGCGGACCTGCACAAGATCCTTGGCATCGAAGAAGGGATTGCCGGCGAACAGCGTGTCGCGCACGGCCTCGGGGTGGGGGTTGAGCGCGCCGTCGCGGGCCAAGGCCTCGGCCTTTGGGTCGCGTCGTCTTAGCTTTGGATTCGCCATGCCCATCGTCCAAACTGATTCGTAAATATAAATACGCCTTACTTGATGAGACGTCAAACAAGGAAGATCCGCGATGCCCGGGATAAGTCCTGCAATTGCGGGCATAGCTCCGGTGCGCAAGCAAGCGGTGCGGCGTAATTTGCCTTACACAAGCGGCGTATTTAACCTTACGCATCCTCCGCCTCCGCCGGCGCAGAGATCCGATCCAGAAGCGTCAGCAGATCCAATAGGTCGGATGTCCGGAAGGCCGCGCGCCCGGCGGCGACGCGCCGGAATGCGTCAGGCTGCTCCATGTCCGTCATTGCGGCGGCAATCGTGGGTAAGGTCCCGTCCGCCGCCCGGTAAATCACCCGGTCCTCGCCCCAATGCGGGCTGCGGCTGATCATCTCGAAGCTCTGGCCTTTAAGCGGGTGGAATGGGTGAGTAATGCGGACCGTGAGGCCGGTCGTCCCCACACGGGCTGCAGTTGACGGCTTTATCCAAGGCAAAGGTCGAGGTTGCCGTGCAAATTGCCCAGCGCTGGGTCCTGGCGCGGCTACGCAATCAGCGCTTCTTTTGTCTGGCGGAGCTGAACGCCGCCATCCGCCTGCTCGTCGCCGAACTCAACGCCCGCCAGATGCGCGGCTTCGGCTCCAGCCCGCCGAACTCTTCGCCGAGATCGACAGGCCGAAGCTGGGAGAACTGCCGGACCAGCCATACGTCTTTGCGCGCTGGAAGCGTTGCCGCGTCGCGCCCGACTATCACGTCGAGGTTGACGGGCATTGGTATTCCACGCCCTACCGCCTGATCCGCGAGCTCGTCGATGTGCGGGTCGCCGACAAGACCGTCGAAGTCTTCCACAAGGGGCAGCGGATCGCCAGCCACGCCCGTGCGCCCAACCGGCGCGGCCATACGACCGTTGCCGATCACATGCCGAGCGCGCATCGCCGCTACGGCAAGTGGACGCCGGGGGAACTGATCGCGGCCGGCGAGAGGATCGGGCTTTCCACCGCCGCCTTCTTCCAGACTGTCATCGCTGACCGGCCGCATCCCGAACAGGGCTTTCGCACCTGTCTCGGCATTCTTTCTCTGACCAAGAGCTACGGCAACGCGCGCGTCGACGCAGCCTGCCAACGCGGCATCCTCATCCAGGCACGCTCCGTCGCCTCGATCCGTTCGATCCTTAAGAACGGCCTTGATCGCGCTTTCCTCGACGAGACGCCCGACCATCAACCCCTACGCCACGGCAACATCCGCGGTCAGGGCTATTTCCACTGAACCATGGAGATCTCAATGCTCACCCATCCCACCCATGAACGGCTGATCGCACTCGGCTTGACCGGAATGGCCAAGCCTTCGAGGAGCAGCGACGATCACCGGATCTCGAGGCCCTGTCGTTCGAGGAGCGCATCGGACTTCTTGTCGATCGCGAAGCCGCCGAGCGCGACACCAAACGGCTCACGACGCGGCTCAAATTCGCCGCGCTGCGCCAGAGCGCCTGCCGGAAGATGTCGATTTGCGCACGCCGAGCGGCATCGACCGCGCCGTCTTCGCCAGGCTCGTCGGCGGCGACTGGATCGACCGCCATGAAAACCTGCTGGTCACAGGCGCAACCGGCCTGGGCAAGAGTTGGCTTGCCTGCGCGCTCGGCCACAAGGCTTGCCGCGACAATCGATCGGTGCTCTATCATCGCGTCCCGCGCCTGTTCGAGGCGCTCGCCCTGGCGCGCGGCGACGGGCGCTATGGACGGCTGCTCAAGACGCTGGGCGCGTTCAACTCGTCATCCTCGACGACTGGGGCCTGTCGGTTCTCAGTGCCGCCGAGCGCCGCGACCTGCTGGAGATCCCTCGACGATCGCCATGGCCGTGCATCCACAATCGTCACCAGCCAAATCCCCGTGCAGCACTGGCACGACGTCATCGGCGATCCCACCCTCGGCGACGCGATTCTGGATCGCCTCGTCCACAACGCTCACCGCCTTCAACTCACCGGAGAAAGCATGCGAAAACACAACGCCCGCGCCCACGCTCTTGACGCAGCCGCAAACACCTGAATCAATGAACAGGTCGGTCGAAGCGGCTGCTCATGATCGCGTGAAATACCTGCTCACGATCAAATGAAATGAGCGCTCACCATCGCGTGAAATGGCCGCTCACAATCAGCGAAATGCGCAAACAGGGGATGGCACGCCGAAGATGGTACGCCAGCGACACCGAATAAGGCTCGCGTCACAGGAAGGCAGTCAGCATGGCAGAGAGCATCCTACCGCAGCACAAGTCACCGCGTCCGACCGTGACGAGACCGGCGACCTTCAGCCTGTCTATGGGCCAGCCGAGCAAAAGACCGAAGACCGGGCAATAAGGACTGCCAAAGCTCTGGCGACGAAACACGCGGGTGTCATTGCGTGGTCGCGTGATGCTCACCCAGCGCTGGGCGAATACGGCGAGCCGACGACACTCTTTGTTGGTGGCGACGTGCCGGACATAGAGTGACGGTCGGCCGGTCAGGAGACTTGGTCATGAGGAAAGGAACAACCCCTCCTCCTCGGCAGCGGCCAGGAATGCCTTCCGTGCCTCCTCAGGTTCCATCTCGTCGGCAATGCAGGCGATGCTTCGTGTAGTGCCGCTTTGATCGAGACGGTGTCGCGACGGTCCGCCCTGTTTAGGAGTGTGGAGATTGCTTGCATAAGAACCGGACTGACCCTTTGCGCGACGCTCATCCAACCCTCCCCAGGGACACGCCGAAGGGGACTCTACTCCCTCCCTGACCGACATCAATGCCATGTACGAATCGTACATTGGTACGGTGCTGGGCCGCAACAGTCGGGAATTTTGGATAGAATTTCTGTGGCGGGGATCGGATAACTGGCTCGCGCGAAGACCTCCCATGCCCCTCTCGACCCTATAGAGCGCGCCTCGATCCGCATTTCGTCCCACAACCTGGTTCGGTCGTCCGACGTACACCGGAGGGGAGAACCAATGGGTTGCCACGAGGCTATTCGCGAAGGTCGAACGCGACGAACAGGCCAAAGGCTGGGGCAACATCGACAATAAGCTTCACCAGCTCACAGTCACTTACCACCAGATGTGGCCCGTCTCGGCGCACCGCTGCGATAGTCTCTTTGACGGAGATGATTTGGCCGCGACGGGATTGTAAGATCAGCTCTTCAACAAGCTCATGGGCAGTCATTTTGCTGGGTCGACAGTTCGTCCGAACGTTCATCCGAGGCCTCCACCTCAGCGATAACCCAAGGGAACATTGATGATCCTGTGTCGGGAAAAATCAAGGGGAAGGTTTGTAGGAAATTTTCTAAGAGGGGATCAGAGAAACCAGCACGGAGCGAGCCTCTGTTTAACGCTTAGCTAGCCCGCTAGGTACCTTCTTCGGTCGGCCCCTGTTTGGCCCGATCAATAGCCGCGAGTAATGACGCTAGGGTCGGCGGCAGTTCTGGTTCGACTTCTAGCCTTAACAGCTTGTGTATGTGACGACGATTGTCTTCCGAATGGATCAATTTCCGAACTGCTTTGGAGACAGACGCATGACCTTCATTGTTTCTCTTTGTCATGTTCGGGGCGTCCCTTCCCAGTCAGCCGCAACTCGCGTAGGCGCGGATGAGGGAACGATGTAGGCCCTCGCGGGTTTAGAGCTCGCAGCGGTCGATTCTTCGTGGATGTGCAGCCACTGTGGGGGGGCCATCGCCTCTCCCTCACCGGGCTCCTTTCGCGAGGCGGTGTTGGTCAGAGACACATAGAACCTCATACCGCAATCCAATTTAGCTAGTTGTCCTTGGGGGGAGTAACGTCCCTTCCTCTTTTGCAGCAGCCAGGAATGCCTTGCGGGCCTCCTCAGGTTCCATCTCGTCGAAAATTACTGCGATGCAAACGCGCACCGCGAGGTCCCAGCAAGTGCCACGCTTGGTCCACTTCATCAGCTCCTCGCCGGCTGCCTCGGCGTTGTTGACGTTGCGGATGATCCCGAGACGCTCGGTCTTGACGGGGACCGGAGGGTTGAACCAGTGGGGGGCCATGAAGGGACCTCAGGGCGGCTAGCGGGTTTCGTCTTTACTAACCGGCTCAGCGATGAGGACGGTTAACCGTTTGTTAGGCATGTCTGAGTCCGTGACGGGCTGTTTCCAAACGTTTATCGACGGTTGTCCGAGCGGTCGGTACGAAGCCGGTATACGCTTGCCGCGGCATGCCGAATCGACGGCTAACAGTGCTTGGGCCGAAGTCGGGCGCGGTTTTCCCTGACCCCAGTCGCGCCGCCATGCGCGGTATCTCTTTTCGCACATGGCGGACAGTTGGGTCAGCCGTAAACCTGCTTCGGAACGGCCTTGCTCATATCCAAAGCTGGTAGCGGGAATGGTTCGACTTGTCCTCCGGTGTTGTCCAGATACTGCATCAAGGCCGTCACGAGATGGTAGAAAATGCTCGCGGGGACCTCAGTCGCCAGTGACCTTCCGCGCTCGTCAATCCTGTCGACCCACAAGCCAAGCGGTGCGGGATCGATATGCCATTTGAAGAGGCGGGCGACACGAGCTTCGATCTCTGGTTTCAGATCGGGCCCGCCAATTCCGTCCAGGGCGATGGACGCCTTGATGGCTTCGCATTGCGGCCAGCTGCGGGAGAGCCGGTCAAAGGGCATTCCCTGCCGCGACACGGCTGCATAAGCCAGCCCCGTGGCCCGGTTCAATCCGCTGGCGATCGCCGACGAATAGAGCTTCCTTGCGTACGCTGCCAAGTCTCTCTGCCCGCTCGCCCGCGCGAAATCGACGAGGAGCGAGGCCCATTCGAAATGGTGCCCTGGTTCGGTCCACTGTCCCTCGTCTCCCGGCAACGGTAGCCACTCGACATCGAAATGTTCCCCAAGCGTCCAGCTCTCCTGGTCGAAGAAATGGCACCGAAAGAGATCGACGATGCGTGCCGCCCGACGGAGATATGCACGGTCGCCGGTGACCCCATGCCAAGCAAGGAAGGATTCCAGCATGTGCATATGCGGGTTCGAGAACCGCACCCCGTCCCGGCCGGAGGGTCCGAGAAAGCCGTTGAGGCTATCGTCCTCGAGATGGGTGTCGATGAAATGGAACGTCTCTTGTGCCAGCCGTAGGGCGTCCTGATGGCCGCATCGATGAGCATGGGCAAGCGCCAGGAGAACGCAGGAATGATCGTAGGCGTCCTCCGCCGGGTCAGCCACGCTACCGTCGGAATTAAGGGTGCGCACCCAGCCACCGCGATCGGTGCGGCCGTGTCTCGCGATGAAGTCGATGCCGTGGTCGATGAGCTTGTCGGCCGGACCGACCCAGCCGCGTTCTTTGGCCACCGCGAACGCGTAAATCTGGCGAGCCATCGTGCGCATGCGCTTGCGTTTCCCCAGCGGCCTTGCATCGAAACCGAGAGCCTCGTGGAAGCCGCCATACACATCGTCGACACCTGCAGTGGACCACAGCGGCAGGGTTTCGTTGAAGAGCCAGTGCTCGACGCGCTTGCGCCATGACCCGCTGATGATGACCCGGTCTTCCGACGCCGTGAACTTCGTCTCGAGTCGTCCGCTCTTCTCGAGTTGTTCGACGACTTTCTTGACATTCTGGCTGTGGCTGACAGGAGCGACGAAAACCGCGTCCGGTGTCGTCACCACCGCCACATTTTTCATTCCGATGACTGTCAGCAGTCTGCCCTGGCTCCGGAGATAGGAGTTGCCGCAATCCAGGGCGACAACGTCGCCGATTACGACATTGCCGTCGCGGTCCGTCGGGCTGGCTTCCAGCAGCGATTGCCACGATCCAAGGTCGTTCCAGCGGAAGGAAGCCGTGACCATCGCAATACCGCGTGCATGCTCCATGACTGCGTAGTCGATCGACGTCGATGGGACAGCCGAATAGAAGTCCTGGGGCAGGTAGATGCCCGAGACGTCGGTCCGTGCAGTTTTATAGGCCCGTTCCGCGGTGTCCCAGATGTCCGGCCGGAAGTCGAGAAATGCCTTCCGCATCGTGTCGGCACGAAACAGGAAGATGCCGGCGTTCCAGTAGAATCTTCCCGAAGACACATATTTGCGGGCCGTCTCGGCATTGGGCTTTTCGACAAAGTGCAAAACGGAAACGGCGGCCCCGCCGTCACTATTTGCCGTAACCTCGATGTAGCCGTACCCGGTTTCGGGATGCGTCGGCCTGATGCCGAAAATGACAATGCTTCCTGAATCGGCGGCGGGTATGCCCGCCTCGACGGTTTCCCAGAATTGCGTTTCGGTCGATATCTGATGGTCGGAGGGGACCACGAGCACAAGCGCGTCACCGCCATATCCGGAGATCGTCTGCAAAGTGGCTATGGCCACCGCCGCGGCGGTATTGCGGCCGACGGGTTCGAAAATCGGTCTGCCGCCATTTAGGCCAAGCGGACCGATGTCCGAGATAACACGGTCGGCATGCCGCTCGGAAGCTATCAGGTAGATCGGCGTCTCGCCGTCCCTCCGCGCCTTGAGGCGCCGGACAGTCTTCGCAAGCATGGAGCCGTCGCCCGAAAGGTTGTGGAATTGCTTGGGATTGTCTTCGCGCGAGAGCGGCCACAGCCGTGAGCCGACGCCCCCGCTCATGACAAAACTTACGATCCGCTCCGGCATGGTCCAGTCCTCTCAAAATGTCTGATTGTAGGTTCCGACCTCTGGATTGCAGGGTAGCACGGCATCGAGAGCCTCGAACATCACGCCACGTCGCGCCGGAGACCAGCACCATCTTGCTCCGCCCTGGCACGGAACAGCCCTAGCACGCTGCCGGGCGCAGGCCCCCTCATGAATTCGAGTAGTCCTAACACGCTGGTTCGCGCCCCCTCATCCAATGGGAGCATCCATGCCGATGGCCGAAATGATGACGCGTCCAGGCGTGGTAGTGTATTCCTGAAGCTGCACTCTGCTCGGGCGCCGACGACAAGGATGCGTTGCAAGATGCCGCGGCCCGCGGGTTCCTTGTCCGCGAGAATGTCGGCGAAAGGTGTTTCTGACGCTTGGCTCGCCTTCTCGAGGGCATTCAAGGAAATCCAACGGCATCCGCGGAACTCCGCCCCCCGTGCGAAGAAGGATGACGGACTGTGCGCCGTTCGCACTGGAGGCGATCGAAAACGGCGAGACCCGGAACGGATGTGCACGAAGATCGATACGCTCACGCGGGATGTAGCGATCAACCGCGGACGGCGGGTCTCGTTGGAACCGCAATATCATTTGTCGACAGATCGAGAACGAGGCCTGCCGCGCATTCTCCCCTCCCATAGGGCGTAGGCTATACGCCCATTGGCGGCGTTTACGTTTCCTGGCGCAGGGATAGCCTTTTGCGGCACTCTGGGAACGCCGGGCCTTCGCTTTCATGAAAACATCGGCCGAATGCCATGGACCGCTTGCGTCGAGACGGCGTGCGCGCAGGATTTTTCCGCACGCGTGCTGGAGAACGTGATTGGATCGCATATCCCCCCACCAATGGGCCTCGACAACTGACTTGCAGCCTTCCGCTAGTCAGGAGTTTATCAGCCTCGCCGATATAGCCGGATTTCTGAGGCGCTATTTCGGAACGATCATTGCCTGTGTGGCCGCAGCTGTCTTGGTGGCCTGGTTTCACAATTTGACCACCGACCCAGCTTTCACTGCCAGCACGCAAATCCTGATCGAGCCGAAACTGCCGCAACACCTGCAGGAGGGGGGCGAAGTCAATCTGTCATTGGACACTGCCCAAGTGGAAAGCCAGATCGCAGTCATGCAGTCGGAAAAGATTGCGGTCATGGTCCTCGATCAGTTGAAACTCGTTGACGATCCCAAGTTCAACCGTCCACAGGTTCCGATTTTGGTGGAGAGAATCAGGAAAATAAAAGCGATCCTGGTTGAAGCTTTCGAGCTCCAGAAAAGCGCTTGGCTCACCTCGCTTTGGGAGTTTTCTGGCTTGGACGTGCCTGAGACGCCTGTGATGCTGACCGATTACCAGAAGTCCCGGCGCACCATGTTGATTTTCCGCCAAGGCCTCGACATCCGCAGAGTCGGCGTTTCCTACGCCATCAACATATCCTTCACCTCACTTGATCCCGAAGGCGCAGCCAGGATTGCGAACGCCACTGCCGATGCTTTCGTGCGTGAGCAGATCGAAACAAAGGCCGAGGCAGCAAGGGAAGGCGGCGCATGGCTGGAGAAGCGCCTTCGCCAATTGCGCACCCAGATGAACAGGGCCATGGCGAAAGCGCAGGAGTTCCGTTCACGGCACGATTACAGCGTCGGCGAAGAAGGCGAAGCGGAGGACGGGGCAAACACCGTCCCGACGCTTGAGGAGCTTGAGGTAACTGCCGAAACCTACCAGAAGATGTATGAAAGCTTCCTGCAGGCATACACCAACTCGGTGAGCCAGCAGTCATACCCGGTTGCAGACGCAAGGGTGATTACAGCTGCGACGGCGCCGCTCCAGCCGAGCGCTCCAAGGCCGAAGCTGATGCTGGCTTTCGCGGCGGTTTCCGGGTTCATTCTCGGTATCGGCGTTTCGTTAGCAAGGCATACGCTCGACTGGACCGTAAGGTCGCCCCGACACATCCGGGAGAATCTAGGTGTGGAATGCGTCGGAGAACTGCCGGCCATCAGCAGGAGGAGGGCATCAGGCCACGTCGACGAAGTGGCAAGATATCCGCACTCCCGATACAGCCAGAGCCTCAGGAAAGCGAGGACCGAAATCAGCCTTGCGGAAACCAACCACCCGATCAAATTCCTTGGGTTAACCGCTGTATCCAATGACAGTTCGAAGAGTTCCGTTGCCAGCAATCTTGCCACCCTTTACGCGATGTCCGGCCTGAAGACATTGGTGATCGACGCCGACGTCTGGCGGCCGGCTATGACCAAGCGGCTACTCGGCCCATCGGGCGCCCTGGACAAACCGTTCCAAGATCCTGTCTGGCTCAACATCGTCTGCGCTCCGGGGCGGTCGTTCGACCTGCTTCCAAGTTCGGTCGTCCAGGCCAAGAACCTGCTGGCACCACGTAATATGGAGGCGTTTCTCTCGGACCTTGCCGCCTGCGACATTACCCCCTACGACATTGTCATCTTCGACTTGCCGACACTTGCCTCGGGAGCCGACATGCTGATGGTCGGATCCGTCCTGGACGGCGTGGTCATCCTCGCCGAGTGGGGTAAGGTACACGTCGAAACGTTGCGAGGACTAGTCAGAACGCTGCAGGCCAGCAGGACGCCCGTCCTTGGCGTGCTTCTGACGAAGGCGCGCGCCAAGCACCGCAAAGCATGAACGGATGGCGAGGTATTCGCCTTCGAAAGTCGCAAAAAGCGTGTGGGGGATCATTCCTTGGGATTAGCGCGGGATTAGGGGGATAGTTCAGGACCGCCACGGTACCTCCTTTGCCTTTCTTGCCGACGAGCTCCGACCTTGGAAAAGTGTGGAGAACAATTCGAAACAGCGACCCTCCCATGACAACGAATGCCGTCGAGAAGCCGTCGCATCAGGGAACCCCGATCTGGGTTGAGTCATCTCGACTGGCGGCGACCGACAGCCGAACAATAGCACTGCACGTTATTCCCGCGCCCGACCAGGACAGTGCCGGGACAGTGTTGACAGACCTGTCGCCCGCCACCAGTACAGGAGCGACGGAACCTCCCTTGGGAGGTCTCCTGAAGCGGATCATGGATCTGCTCGTAGCGGTCATGGCACTTGTGATCGCCGCGCCAGTGATGATCGTCGTCGCCCTGCTGATCAGGGTGACGGCGGGAGGCCCGGCAGTGTTTTCGCACAGCCGAGTTGGCTTCGGCGGGAAACCGTTCAATTGTTACAAGTTCCGCTCGATGGTTGCCAATTCGGAAGAAGTTCTAAAAGCATATCTCAAAGCCAATCCGGAAGTCATCTTGGAATGGGAGGAAACCCACAAGATCCGGGACGATCCTCGCGTCACATTCCTTGGGTGGATGCTTCGTAAGTCAAGCCTGGACGAACTCCCCCAGCTCTTCAACATCATCCGCGGCGACATGAGCTGTGTGGGTCCAAGGCCCATCGTGAATGACGAACTCAAACGGTACGGCGACCACCTGGGGGAATACCTTCGGACGCGGCCGGGACTCACTGGCCTGTGGCAGGTGAGCGGAAGAAGCAGCATGGACTACGCCAACCGCGTAGCGCTGGACAGCCAGTACGTGCGGAACTGGTCGGTCTGGGTCGACGTCGTGATCCTGTTCAGAACCGTCTTTGCGGTCATTCGCATCGACAGAGCTTGCTGAAGTCCGCAAGGCGATCACCGTTTGTTCCGCCTCCGGTGCACGGAAAGGAACAGACCTACGATATAAGCGCAGGCCAATGCGAATGCCAGGATCAGGAACTTGGTGACGGTCACGTAGCCCGGCAGCCCTAGAGTATTCCAGACAAAACTCCCGATCAGTAGCAGGCCGGTGGCCGCGATAAGGGCGGGAGCCTTGAACCGCACTCCCAACATAACGCCGACCGCCGATACGGCCACTACACTTATGAGCACGATATCTCCACTGGTATCCCGCGGGACCAATTGGCTCTTTGCGGCAGGGAAGGTTCAGTCAGGGTGTGATTTCTGTCACGTTTGGCGGCTCCCTGATAGGGTGCCTCAAAGTACATGGCAACTGCCCCGGTTCACGCCAACGCGTCAATTCTGTGGGTGACCGATCAACGAGCGAACGAGGCGAAGGCCGCGCTGGACCATACAACTTGATCAGTTGGCGCCCAGAACCGCTATCGGCTCCGCCTGAGAGCTGCCGCCTGCAGGCAGCGCAGCCAAGCCTGACTGCGGCAGTGGGATCTCGATCTTCACGGTATCGCCGGGCTCGACCGGCGTCGTTTCCTCAACCGTGAGTTCTTCCGTGCCGCTGTCGGACGTCCTCACGATCTTGAAGATCGGCTTGGCCCTTTCGGAGCGTTCCCTGAGGGCGAGCAGAGCAGGGGCCGTGACCTCGGTTTCGTGCAGCAACTGTACTGCGGTGTCGACTTTACTGCCGACTTCATTGAGCTGTAGCTGCGTCTCCCTCAACGTCTCGGCGACCTCGCTGGTATGGCGATTGCTGAGGTCGAGGATCTCGATGTCAGTCTTGCTTATCTCCTGCCTGACCCGCAAGAGCGAGGTCTCGGCAGCCAACCGGTCGCTTTGCATCTGGGCGACCATTCCCGCCAGAGAGAATTCCCGCGGAGCAACCGCAAGCCCTTTCTCGACAAGGGTCGAAACGCCCGCAAGCTCCTTCTGGACGAGTTCGACCCGTTTGTCGTGGAAGGTCAGCTGCTTCTCGAGCGAGACCAGTTCGTTTTCCAGGAACTCCCTGAGTTCGTGAAGTGCACGGAGTTGCGTCGTCAGCGCGTCCTTGCGAACAGCGAAGATCTTGCGCTCCTGCTCCATCGTCAATCCCACCGTTCCATTCGAAGCCCTGTTCTTCAGTTCTGCAGGGAAAGAGATGTCGTTGCTGCCAGCCAGTTCGGATTCCAGTCGCGCCTTGCGGGCAAGCAAGCTGACGTTGGTCAGCGCCAGCAATCCCACGTCACCTTGGCCCGCGATCACTTCACGCTCGAGTCTCAAGACGTCTTCCTCGCGTGTCCGCAGGCCGCCCGCGATCCCCACCGCCTGCAGCACCGTCAGTCCGGGCCTATAGGGAAACTCGCCGGGCTGCGCGACGTGGCCGACTATGTAGAACGGTCTGTACTGGACGATTTCGACGGCGACATCCGGCTGGCGGCCGAGGCCCATATGCTGCATCAGGCGGTCGCTGATCGCACGGGCGAGGTCGCCGGGGGCGGTGCCTTGCGCGCGTATCTGGCCCGCAAATGGAAGGAAGAGCGTGCCGTCGGCGCCGACAACGAACTCGTCGTTGAGAGCCGTCCATTCGAAGATCACATCGCGTGATGCGCGCCACTCGTAAATTTTGAGCCTGACCTTATCCTGAGGTCCCAGGAGATACTCGGCAGCCACCGTCGGCAAGGGGCAGGCCGCGGCCACGTGTGAAGCCGCCACCACCCTGACCAGCCATTTTCGCATTGTCTTCCCCACATCAGATTTTCAGGATGTATTCGGGTTCGATCCGTCCTGTGGCCACGTGCCGGATCGCGAGCATGTTGCCCCTGAGCCTGCCCCTCCGATCGACAAACGGCTCAGGCCACAGGCTCTTTGCGAGGTTGGCCGCTATGTTCCTGAACATCAGGGGAAGTGCGAAAGAGGCCGGAACAGTCCCCTTCTTGATCAGGTAGATCGCATTCGCAACCTGGGAGTATCCGAACCGCTCTCCGCTGACACGCCCTGTCTTGATGCCGAGATGGACGCCCCTGATTGAAGTCACGCAGACCACTCGGCCTTTGGATCTCATTTGGCTGGTGAAGTCGATGTCTTCCTGCCAGCCGTACAAGACGAGGCGCTCGTCGAAGCGCAAACCGCCCACCAAGGAGGAACGGAGGGACATGTTACATCCGTATGCACCGACATGATCTACCACCGATGGTCCATCATGTTTTTTGCCCTCGCTTGCCCGCAGGGCGGCTTCAGCATCTTCCCAGGTCAGGCCGGCATTCATGGCCCCGTCCTTGACGACTATGCCCATCACCACCGCCCATCCGTCATTTTCCACGAAAGCTTTCTCGACCTGCTCCAGGTATTCGGCGGACGGAACGAAATCGTCGTCGAAGAATGTGATGATATCGAAGCGCTCCAGGGAAGGTATAAGAGCCGTGTTCCGCTGGGCAGACGATCCTATCGGCCCGAAAACGAGCGACAAAAGGAAAGGACAGCTTTCCGGCAGCTCGACATGCGCGGCGTCGGGCGCCGACACTATGACCTCGTCGGGAAGTCTCGTCTGGCCACCCAAATATCTGAGCAGGCGCGCGACCTGTCCGCTGCGGCCAAGAGTGGGGATGATTACGGTGAGTCTCATGCTGGATCCCGTTTTCGATTCCCGCGGACCGTAAGCCGACGAGAGGACCGAGACAGCCTGCATAAAAGGAGACGGCAGGAGCTTGGCCTACCTCCGGACACAGGCTTTGTGAGTACTGCGGGTGAATGCCCCACAGCCAAATGTATTAGGTAGGCATGCACCCGGATCAGCCTGTAACCGATCGGACAACTTGCCGGAGCCATAACACGGAATGGAAACTGCTGGCCTGCTGAGGCTAGGCGAACCATGCTCCACGAACGCTCTTCCGATTTGGCCATCGCGGCCAAGGTCAACGTGCCCATCGAGGAGTTGCCCGCCGCGCCGGGGCTTGGCGTCGACAGGTACGCGAAGATCGCGGTCGTTCATGACTGGTGCCCGAACTTCCGGGGAGGTGAACGGGTTCTGGCGCAAATCTGCAAGCAGTTTCCTAATGCCGAAGTCTTCACGCTCTTCGATTTCTTGCCAGCCGATGTAAAGGAGCAATATTTCCGGGATGTAGAATTCCATACGTCCGCAGCCAACCGCATACCAATGGTGCACAAATTCTATAGGTCTCTCTTCTTCTTTTGTCCCTTCCTGATCGAACAGTTCGATGTGACAGGTTACGACGCGGTGATCTCGTCGTCAGCCGCATTTTCGCGCGGCGTGATCACCAGGCCGGACCAACCGCACCTTTGTTATGTGCACAGCCCCGTCCGCTACGCCTGGGACGAGCAGTTTTCTTATCTTCAGCAAGCGCGGCTTGGTTTCGGTCCCAAGGGAATGCTCTATCGGTACATGCTCCATCGGCTGAGGACATGGGACACGAGAACCGCGCACGGCCCGGATATGATGCTCGCGAATTCGAACTACGTCCGCTCCCGAATCCAGCACATTTATGGGCGCCAGGCACGCGTCGTTTTCCCGCCGGTCTCTCTGGGAGAACTGCCCTGCGTGGAGGACAAGGACGACTACTACGTTTCGGCGTCCTTCCTCGCCCCTTACAAGCGCACCGACCTCGTCATCCGGGCCTTCAACGAAATGCCGTCGCGGCGGCTAATCATCGTTGGCGAAGGGCAGCAATCATCCAGTCTGCGAGCGCTTGCCGGCTCGAACGTCACCTTCTCGGGTTATCTGCCTCGGAAAGACTATGTGGACACCTTGGCGCGGGCAAAGGCCATGGTCTTTGCGGGCTGCGAGGATTTCGGCATAGCGCTGGCCGAGGCGCAGGCCTGCGGAACGCCACTGATTGCCTTCGGCCGCGGTGGGGCGGCAGACATCGTGCAGCGCCTTGGATCATCCCTCGAACCGACAGGAGTGCTGTTCAAGGCTCAAACTGTCGATCACCTCAAGGAGGCAGTCGAATGGTTCGAAGAGAACAGCTATGCGATCACGCCCCGCGCCTGCGCCAGGAATGCAGGACGCTTCTCCGAAGAGAACTTCGACCGCGCGATCCTGGAATCGCTCGGAGCTGTCCAGGCACTTCACGAGATCACGTAAGTTCGCGCGCTCTGACGACCTTCGTTTCCGTATCGATACCGTCGGCGGCAGCCATTACCTCGAGATAGCGTAAGGCCGTAGCCCTCCAACTGTATGCCGAGGCTCTCGCCCTGCCCTTGCCTATCAACTGGAGTCGCAAGGCCTGAGAACCGTGAAGCTGCACGAAGCTTTCGAACCATGCTTCCGGGTCGTCGGGAGGTGCAAACAGGGCTGCGCTCCCGCAGACTTCCGGCAGGCTGGCGCGGTCGGAAACCACCACAGGGCAGCCGACCGCCATCGCCTCGAGGACCGGGAGGCCGAAGCCCTCTGAAAGGGAGGGGAAAGCTAGACACAGTGAGTCCCTAAGGAGGGCCGCCAACTCGCCATCGGAAATGCGCCCTAGCCAGTGGATGTTTCGGGCTTCGGCCCGGGCTGATGGTGATCTAAAAACACGGGAATCCGACATCCCGACAATCGCGATCCTGAGTCCGGCCTCGCCAAGATGGTCAGCCATGTTCAGGATGAGCTCCACATTCTTGTGGGGTGCGGCACTGCCGATCATAACGATGGTTTCCCGCGAGGCCGCCAGGCGTGTCTCTGCCGAGTGTTCAGGCTTCCACCGCAAAGCATGCTCGTGGCCGTTTGGCGCTACGAAAGCCTGTTGCTCCCGGATGATGCGGCGGCGGACCAGTTCGCCCAACGAGTAATCGGAAACCGTCGAAATACCCCACGCCGTCTTGCCGAGGCATGGCAACAGATTCCTGTACACTATTCTAAAGGCGATGGAATAGCTCTGCGGAGCGTTCCAGACGTTTGCGTCATGAATGCAGACGATGTGCTTGTGGGAAAGCAGCGGTCCGGTGTTACAGAGGCTGAGCAGTCCGCTGCCGTCTAGCGATGACGGGAGCTGCACCTGCTCCCAGACATGCCCCCTCCTGCTGCCGATCTCGCGGCGTTCGATGGAAACGAGGGGGATGTCGCCCGACCCCGGTGGACAATGTAGTCCGACTTCGAGACCGCGCGCGAGAGGCTCCTGTTCCGCGATCAAAGCGTCGAGCGAACGGACGACCTCGCGCGCATAGCGCTGGACGCCTGTCGTCGGTTGGGAAAGAAAACGCCCATTTATCGTCCAACGCCGTGCCATGCGTTCCCCTTTTTAACCCTCAGTGTGCAGCCGCGAAGACGGGCGGTCATCACGGCCATTGGGTCATCGGGGCTGACCGGGAATCATCCAGATAGGCGAGGGGGATAGTGTGCCTACCTCAAACGTCTGAGGACCCTTGCACCCCCGAGAATGCTAGTCTGGCTCGCGACGCCGAAAGGGCGGGGGAGCGACATGGGCAATCTCGAAACCGATACGACAAAGTGGCCACCAAGACGGCCCAAACAGGTGAACAGAAACAGCGCCGACACAGTGCTGGCGAGATCGCTTGCCGAACATCCCGAATATCTGGTCGCGCATCCCGGCAGGACGTGGGCGGACAGCGAAACTGCGAGGCGGCGTTGGACGATAAACGGCGACTTCACCACGCTCAGGCCGACCGGAATAGCTCGCTACGCCAGCGAGGTGACCATGGCTCTCGACGCCCTCATTTCGGAAGGGCACCCGCTTGGTCGCGATCTGGAGATCGATCTCGTGGTGCCGCGTCCGCTTTCCGAACCTTTCCGCCTCAACGCCATCTCCACCCGAGTCGTTCCCGAATTCAACTTGCCGCGACTTCCCCAATTGTGGGTGCAGGCGCAGTTGCCCTGGCACGTGCCCGGAGGATTGCTAAGCTTTTGCAACCTCGCTCCCATCGTGCTGAAGCGCCAGATCGCGTGCATCCATGATATGCACACTAGGCTCATGCCGTCGAGCTACGGGCGGGGTTTCAGGTGGGCGCACCGACTGATCTTGCCGGCACTTGGCAGGCGAGCCGCCCGCATTACGACGGTCTCGCAACTCTCGCGCAGCCATCTTGTCAAATTCGGGATCGCGCCAGCGGAAAACATCGTCGTCACTTACAACGGCAGCGACCATGCCAAGAGATGGAATGCAGCAAGATCGTCACTGACCGTGGACCGCGGCAGGCCGTACGTCCTCTGTCTTGGAAGGCGGGACCAAGAATACAAGAACATGGGGCTTCTCGCCAAGCTGGCCCCGCTCCTCGATGGGATGGGTCTCGATCTCTGGATGCCCGGCGATGTCAATGAGAACACGGTCCTGCGGTACGTCCCGGAAATGCCCGGGAACATCGTCCTCCTTGGCCGCATAGGGGACGACGACTTTAAGAAGGCGCTCGAAGGCGCCCTGTGCTTCCTGTTCCCGTCACGGATCGAGGGTTTCGGGCTACCCGCCGTCGAAGCGATGGCGTCGGGCTGCCCGGTCGTGGCCTCGACCTCGCCGTGTCTTCCCGAAATCTGTGAGGATTCGGCTCTCTATGCCGATCCCGACGACGTCCATTTGTGGGCCGAAACCGTCCGCCTGCTGATGCTCGACCCAGCGTTGCGGGAGCGGTTCATCACCAAGGGATACGCCAGGGCGAGCAGTTATTCCTGGCGATGGATTGCGTGGAAATACCTCGAACTCATGATACAGGTCGACGCTGATTTTGGGGAGTTCCGCAATTGACCGGCTGGCAATCTGCGGCAAGCAGAGCCAGGAAGCCGAAAACAGTGAAGGGCTAGCGGGAGAGCCAATTGGCAAGCCTCGACGTCGTTATACCGTGCTACAACTACGAGCATTTTCTGTCCGAGTGTGTCGGCAGCGTGCTGTCCCAGGATGTCGAACGCCTCAGGGAGATCATCATCGACAACGCTTCGACGGACGATAGCATCGGGGTGGCAAGGTCTTGCGGCACAGGACCCGAGGGTTGAAGTCGTTTGCCACGAGAAAAACCTTGGGCGCAACGTCTCCTTCAACGAACCCATCGACAGGGCCGAGGCCGACTACTTCATGAACCTTTGCGCCGACGACATTCTCGCAGCAGACACGCTCGGCCACGGAGCGAAGGCGCTCAAACGCGCAACAGCGGCCCTTCCGGAAAAAGTCGGAATTAAAGGGATCCGGCAGATAAGAGTCGCAGGATTTTTGCCTTCCTCGTGATCTTGCGCCATGGGTGGATCCAGTTGAGCCTGTTTTTTGTCCGCCGCCTATGCGAAATTCCCGCGCGCATCTGAGCCTCAGGCGGCTTCGGCGTTTTCACATCGCAGTCTACGAGCAGCAGCTCTGCCATCCGGTGGAATCTGTTAAAATACTCGTCCCAAGGCCATCCCGGCCTATCCCAAGGCTTTGGCCCGCCGGTGAAGTGCCAAATTGCCGGCGCGAACCCGTTCCTACGCGGGTCGAGGACCATCATGTGCTCGCTCTGGTAGTTGTATGTGAGCGGCAGCATATCAACGCGGCCGTAGGCGGCGTGATTCAGCGCGCTCTGATCTGACGAGCGGCAGCGTTCAGGGTGCTCGAATAGGAATTCCAGCGCCTCCGGAACGATGCTGTTCCAAGCCTCGCGCGACGTGTAGATCACACCCGAATTGAAGTAGCTGTCTGCATCGCAGTCCAAGCCGTTCAGGTAGGCGAGCTCGTGCTTCTTGCCCCGGCTTTTCTCGTCCATGAACATGCGCATTACATCCGGGGCCGCCATGATCCTTCCGGGGGAAGGCCGCACAGCCAAGAGGCTGTCCAACTCTCCGTCGACCATCGTGTCTCCGTCGATGTAGAAGAATCTGTCTATTTCCTGGTCGAGCAACCCGTCGAACCAGAGCCGAGCCAGTGCGATCGCGGGCAGATATCTGTCGCGGTGGAACCGGGTTGCTTCCTCGAGCTGAGATAGATGAGCCGCCTCTATCCTGATCTTGGTGCCCGCCACCGCATGGTCGAACTGGCTGGCCCATCCGGGATCGGAATTGACCACGAATATATAGACCGGCACATCAGCCGCTGTGTGGTGATCAGCCGAAAGAGCCGCCGAGAAGGTCGGCAGCAAATAGTTCTCGTTACAAATAAGGACTATCGCAGAGCCTTTTGTTTCCGAAGGAGTTGCTGACAGAACATTCTCCTATGCGCAAGCCTCATTCACCCGGGCGGAGCTTGGCTCGCCGGAATACCGGGATGGTCTTCATTATCTCGTCAAAGAGCGGATGTCGGGTAAGAATCAATGCTGTTGCCCATCCGCTCAACGCAAACAATCCCGCCCCGAATGCCTGCCCGAACAAAAGGGCGAAGCCGGAGCCTGACAAAGCGATCACGGACAGCGGAGCAGCCGCGCTCGCCATGGCCACGACAGCGCTTCTCCATAGCGCTGCAGCGATGTCCCAGTCCCAGCCTGCGCCGAACGAAGCTCAAGGCAACGTATGCCTGGAAAGGAAGGTCACCAGCATGCACCAGGCGGCCGCCTGCAGTCCGCCGAAGATCACGGCTATGGACAGGAGAATGCCGGAAAGCGGGAAGACGATCAGTGCGCGGATAAACAAGTCGCATCCACCGCAACCACACCGGGTAATTGAGTTCGAAACTGAAGGAGAAGAGGAGCGCGACTGCGACGACTTGCACGAGCGGAGCGACCTCGATCCATTGATGACTGAGCACGACCACGACGGGGTAAGCCAGAACCGAAAGCACGAGGAGAGCGGGCCAGCGGAGTGCGGTGACAAGAGAAAGGGCGGCGAGATACGGGCCCTTCAAATCCCTGCCTTGCCTAACCTCGGCGGAGAAGGCGGGCAGCACGACCGTCATGGCACCTCCGAGGACCAGTTTGTCGGGTATCTGGCCGATCAAGAGGGTTCTGCTGAACAAGGCTGCCGTATGCGGTGACACGAGGCGCCCCAACAGGAGTAGGGGCAGGGCGTCAAAGATGCCGTAAAGTATGGCGACAACGCCGTTGTATCCACCGAACGAGGTCATTCCGCGCCAGTTGACCAGGGACGGCTTGAACATCCAGAAATGGGGTCGCAAGGCGAGGGCGACGCCTGCGGCAAGACCGCTGCCGATCAACCAGCCCCAGGCGAAGCTCATGTAGGTGAAGCCCACCAACGCCAGCGCGATTGTTGCCGCGGAACCCGTCGTGGTCCCTGTTATGTTGATGGCCGCTACCTTGCCGAAGGATTTCCCGCCGCAGGAGAGCGTTGATCAGGATGAATGAGGCGTCGAGGAAAAGGCAGATCGAGATGACCCGTAAGTAGGAAACAAGATTCGGCTCCCCGTAAAGCGACGCCACGCCAGGGGAACGGCGACAAGAACGGGTCGCGCTGGATGAGGAAGTTCGAACTGGAGAACTCCCTAAATGGACATGACAATCGCCAGGATGGCCATGCCGATCACCGAGACCTGATCTCCTCGGGCGTCAATATTCGCGAGACTACGGCTGCAGTGACAAAATTCGTAACGAGCAGGACGTAGCGTTCACCTGTGCTCATAAGGAGTCGCGTTTTACAGAAAGCATGCGTGCCCTTCTTCCCCAACAGGCCGGGCGCGGCCGCCTGGATGCGGCACGGATAGTCCGACACACCGGTTGGAAGGTCATGCCGTCTAAAAGGCTAGGGAAGGCCCCCGTCTAAAGGAGTAGCGGTGCAAAACGCAGCCCCCTATCTGCAGTCGTCGAGTGGACGGCCGATTTCCCCCGGAGGCCGCGATGCCCCCAACACGCGGACCTGCTTTTCCCGATCCGACGACAAGTGCGTAGCCGACGACACCGATCGCGAGATGGCCAGAAAGGGGATTGAGTGAGGAAAGGCAGGGAAGCCGAGTAGCGGACCAACATTATGATTGAGTTTTGCACCAGCCCGCCACCCTCCGGCAACATAGCGGTTGCGTGCTTGAGAGCTGGCCAAGGCAGACGCTGTCGAAAAGCCATGCCTCGGAAAGCATGCTTGCCCTTCTTCACTCCAAGGCGATTTCGGGGAGTTCGACAGTTAAGCGGCTGCCAGTCCGCGGATTGATCTCCAGGAGAGCACGATGAACGAATGGACCGACCCGCACGGACCAGACGCCGCGGGCCTGCCGGCCACCCTATCAGTCGTGTGTTCTTTGCCTGCCCGCTCCGAGTCACATCGCTCCGTCAATCCAACTAAGGCTCGAGAAGGCCCTGCCTCCCTACGCCATCTATGAAGGCGGCTTGTTTTCAGCCACCTGGCCTACCTTGCCGAGCCAGGACAGGAACGGGCCATAGCACGCATCGTAAGAAAAGAGATTGGCGAAGACACGGGCAGTACCTTCGGATTTCTGACGCCGGAGTTCCGTATTGCTCAACAGCGCGATGACCGCCTGCGCGAAGTCTGCAGCGCCGTTAGCGACGATCGCTCCCTCATCGAGTTGATGGGCGTCACCGGCGTCCACCCCTATTGAGGTCGTCACGAGGGGGCGGCCGTAAGACATGGCTTCGGCCACCTTGATCTTGACGCCGGCAGTACCGGATACGAGCGGAGCCACGACAAGCTGGGCGCGTCGATATTCGGGACCAAGGTCCGGGAGCGGCCCCACACGCTCGAGGCCGTCCGCCTCCGGCGTAGCCTCACGCGTGGAGGCAATGGTTCCGACGATCCGAAACCTTGCCGTGGGGCAGAAGGTTCGAACCGCTGGCCAGATCTCCGACAGGAACCACGAGAGCGCGGCACGATTCGGGTCTGTGGCATTCCCAACAAAGAGGACGACGGGCTCATTGCTTTCCGGCGGCTTTTCGTGATTGCTGAAGCCCATGCCGAGAGGGATCACGTGTCTTACCCCGAGTCGGTCGCGGGCGTAGGAAGCGTCATCATTGCTGTTGAAACCGACGCACTCCGCCGCGTTCAGCGAGTGGGACAGTCTCTGCTCCTCAGCCAAGATTTTGCCCGCGCCATGGTTTCCTCCAGCCTCCCAGTGCGACGCCCCACTGCGGTGCTGAAGATGGCCAACGAGCGAGAAAATCCTGTGACCGTTGCGAGAGAGAGAGGGAGCGAAATGTACCGCCTCATGGAACAGTATGACTGCGTCCGGTCTCAGTGCATCGATACGTTCCAGCACCCACTGAATTTCTCCCTCGGGACATTCCGTCCCTGGGGGAACCGGTGCGGCTCTCCGTCCGAGGAACGATCCGGCCAGATTTCTGAGGCCAAGCAGTTCTGTGGATAGAAATGTCCTCCGGCCCAACCTGATGCTTTTACGAACCTGCCACGAAAAATATTCTTCTATTTCATATGCACTCCTGCAGATTGGGCTCCTTCGTCCGCGCGCTATGTCGGATACATACCCGTGTACCTCGTGCCCGGACTTCAAAAGATGTTGGCCGAAGGCCTGAATATAGGCACCGTCCCCGCCGAAGAAAGCGTCGTACGGATAGCTATGGACGATTGCTATAGCAGCCATGTCCTACCCCTAGGGGCTTCTCTCGGGCAGTAAGAGTTTCGCCGCCCGGCGCCAATCTATCCAAAACGTCAGGCGATCCGAAGGCGTGTTTCCACAGCCAAGACATTCATCCTGCGCGCCAAGCCTCGCCATTGCCAACTGCCTCAAGCGCCGGCCCGCGCCTCGCCTCGGAAGCTCAGCAGCACATCCTGGAACAGCTTGATCTGCCCCAACACGAACAGCAAGACGAATCCGTAGATACTGGTCAGGACCACCCCTCCCGCCACGAGCCGCAGAAGCGAAGGAACCTCCGGGCCGAGATAGCGCTGGACTGCCAGCGCACCCGCCGAGGCCACGATGCCGGACATCCACGGCCTCATGATCGTCCGCAACAGATCCCCGACTGAAACCGGCGTACGATGCAGGCTCCACGCCAGGTGGGGATAGAGCCAGAGCAGCAGCGCCGTCGAGTAGCTCAGAGCCACTCCCTCGGGGCCGAAGGAAATCCCGACGCAGTAGGAAACGATGACGAGAGGGGCGATGGCAAAGGCCAGATACAGGCTGCGCTTCTGCCTGCCGGTCGAGATGAGCAGCCAATATGTGGGGTTGATGATCCCGAACACCAAGATGGTAGGGGTGAGCAGCCGGAAGATAGTCGCCGCCTCCGTCCACTGCGAGCCTAGCACCACGGTGATGATTTCGTGTGCGAACAGGAACGAGAACATTGTGATGGGAACCGTTACCGCGATGACGATCGAGTATCCCTTGAGGTAGAAGTTCCGTAACCGCGCGGGATCATGCTGCATCCGCGATAACGCCGAGAACAGTACCGCACCGACGGCGCTGTTGATGGTCGCCGTGGGAATGCCGATCAACTGGAAGGCCCGGGCATATAATCCAAGTGATCCGGCGCCCCAGAACCGCCCGAGAAGGACTTTCTCGGCATTGTAGCCAATATAGACGACAAGGCCGTTCAGCGTGACAATTCCACCGAAATGCAAGAGCGAGCCGATATTGGCGCCGCGCCGAGGGAGTCCAGGAATCCACCCAGTGGCGATCCAGTAGCCCAGGCTGCTGACCGCCGGTGAGATAAGGGTCGGGGCGATCAGTGCCCAGTACCCATCGCCACGGAACGCCAGCAGCACACCGGCCATGATGCCCAGGCACAGGGCGCCTGTATCGATTCCGCTCAGGGTGACATAACGCAGATTGCGCTCCAGCAGAGCGGCATGCTGCACACCGGCCGCGTTAAGCAGGAAACCTGGAGCGATCGCGATGGTGATCCAGAGCAGGCGCGGCTCATGGTAGAAGGTGGAGATGAGGTAGGCACTTGCGGCGCAGACCAGTGTGAGGAGGATCCCTACCAGTACATTGATCCAGAACAGGGCCGAGACCTGCTCGAACGAAATCTCATGCCTTTGGATGGTCGCGGAGGAAAGCCCGGCGGTGGTGAAGACATCCAAAATGCCTGTGAGTGCCACCACCATCGCGACCAGACCAAAATCGTTAGGGCTGAGCAGGCGTGCCAATATGGCAATGTAGCCCACCCTGAGCATCAGGTTCGCGCCCTGGCTCACCATCCTGGCAACGCCACTTTGAATGGCTTCGCTCTTAAGGTTACGGCGCTCGCCTTTCGCGGTCGGGGTCTTGTCGGTCATGTATCACTGGCTGCATGTGCGCTTGGCTCCGTTTGAGCGGTCTGCGCGTGCCTTCTCTGATCAGTCATGTCGCCAGAGGCCCTCTCGAGCCATATCTCTCGCCACCAAGGATAGATGGCTCTTGGGCACTGCATCCGGCAATCGCTATACCGCGAGTTGCACCAGACTTTCTCCAAGATAACGGCCGGCCCTCTGAGATTGGTAAGAAGTCCGGTCTTTTCATTAACGAACGTTGTCACGCGTGATCTGACTTTGAAGATATGACCGCAATAGGGAACCATCTCCGCATCGAAAGTAAGACCCTGGCTCTTGTTGTCGGCATCCAAGGTCGCGAGGATTTCTTCATAGGATCTAACCCTGATCAACTCGCCGGGTTGGAGATCAAGCTTGACAGTCGGAACCGGCTGGCCGGCAGGGATTGATCCCCGATATCGCGGGAAAGGAACGCCACCATAGAGGCGCTGCACCTTGTCATAAACCCAGCTGACACCCAAGGACAACCTGGTGAGGCCTAAACGGCGCGTGTAATGATAGCAACTGAATATCGTTGCATAGACGAACCCGGCGAAGAGGCGCCATGCGCCGGCATTTCCCGATGCATAGTCTTCCGCATATTGCCGAACATCCCACCAAGGAAGAGGGGTAGTCGCCTCCAGAAGTTCTGTGGCTTGGCATGAGTATCTCGGACCACCCGACAAAGGCTGATTCTTGGCGCGCGCACCAGCCAGCACATCGCTTTCTGTGCAACCCTTTCCGTCCGCCATCTTAGTCGGAAGCGAGACAGCCCCATTCGAGGACGGCGAGTCCACAGGCTTAAGCCATGCCTCCTTCCAGAAAACCAGGCACGCCGCCTGACAGCCTCCAAACGCGTTGCCGTCGCACCTCAGTTTTTCAAGATGGATGACGCCGGATAACTTACGTCCGCCAGCAAAGTTGATCGTGTCACATGTCTTGTGCGCGCGCTTGTAAACACGAAAGCGGAGGCCACAATATCGAAACATTTGTGGCATAAAAGGGAGCTTCTCAAGCCGACCATTTTTGTCGAGTGTACGAAGGATTTCTTCCTTAGACCGCACCTCGACCCAGTCTCCGACCCTCAGTGACATGCAGCACCCCCGTTCACAGCGCGGTCCGGAACAATGTCATTTGCCTAGTGTCAAAACCATACCATCTCTAGACTCTGACAGCCGGCCCCGAATTAGCGGTAGCTACCCTCCACTTTTGATTGAGTGGACCAGTAGCTATCCTATTGTTACGATGCAAACGTGGGCCCACGCAGAAGCTTCCTGACCACCGAAAGCGGCTCGGTGCGAAGATGTCGGATCGCTAGTGCGGAGCGGTTTCCCGACGCTGTGCAATAATCTGGAGTGTGCTCATGCCCAGCGTCGACGTAGTCATTCCGAACTATCAGTTCGGGCGCTTCCTGCCCGGCTGTATCAAAAGTGTGCTGTCGCAGGATGTAGAGAATTTGCGCGTGCTCGTCATAGACAACGCGTCGACTGATAACAGCCTCGAGGTAGCCCGTGCTTTAGCGGCCGCCGATCCGCGGATCCAAGTTATCGCCCATCCGGTCAATGTCGGGCTTATGGCCTCCATGAACGAAGGCATCGACCAGGCGAGAGCGGATTACTTTATGATACTTTGTTCCGACGATATTCTTGTGCCCGACAGTCTGTCACGTGCCATCTCTATAATGGAGAAACATCCTACACTGACCGTCGCGCAAGGGGGGGCACAAATCCTTAATGTCGAGAGTGCTCTGCCGACCGAGTTGACCGCTGCAGAGCCGCCGGCTTGGACAATTATTTCTGGATCAGAATATATAGAGGATGTCTGCCGCCGCCCCTTGCAACGGCCGGTCGGGTTCATATTGGTACGAACGGTCGCGCAGAAACGTGCAGGCTATTACATCAGGGAATTGCCGTTCACCAATGACCTTGAGATGCTGATGCGGCTGGCCAGTATCGGGGATGTTGCTGAGACAAATACTATTCAGGGAATTCGAAGGGAGCACAGGAGCAATATTTCGAGCGCTTACTGGCAGGACTTCAAGCTTAGACTGGATTCCGTGTATATGGCCATCGAGACCTTCTTATCGTCCTACAGCATGGTCAAAAACCAATCAGGCAAGTTGCTTATGCTCGCGCGAGTGAGTTTGGCCTGTGATGCCTACTGGTCGGCCGTATCACATCTGATCCGGGGTAGGTATCGTGAGGCCTTTGGTCTGTTCAAGTTCGCCTTCAGCCTGTCGCCGCATTTGGCAGTCCTCCCTCCCGTTGCTCATCTTTTCAGGAGAAAGGATGTTCTCTCTCGGATCCGAGTGGTATTCTCCGAGGTATTTGAACGGGCTGATAAGAGAGGTCGTGCCGCCTCGTATGGACCAAGTATTAGTGCAGCGGACCAGAGTGCCAACCGCAAGCATTGCACAAAAACAGAGACTTGAAGTACCCCGCGTGAATCTTGCCAGGCGCAACGCGCTTTTAAAGAGATCCGGCAGACAGAAATCGGAGAATCTTTCACTTCCTCTGCGTCCCGCTCGGATAGTCTGACAAACCGGGTGAAGGTCATGCCGTCCAATAGGCTAGGGAATGAACACCGTCTAAAGGTCATGCCGTCCAAATAGGCTAGAGAATGAACACCGTCTAAAGCGGTAACGAGAGCTTCCACTCAACCGTATGAGCAAATTGCGCCCAGCGTACGCAATCCCCACTATCCCGAATTTCGAAGTGGGGTAGGGAGGCCCGTGTGCCGTGTCGTTTCGTCTTGCAATCGCTGCGGCCTGCCTGCTCGCAACAGCTGCGCCTGCATCCGCCGATTTCCTCTGGGGCATCAATGGCCATCCAATAGTTTCCTATCCGGGCATCCCGGTCGAAAGGCAACTCGATTTCATCAAGGATCTCGGCCTCAAATCGTACCGGGTCAACGTCACGGCAGAGGACCAGGTAGATAGCCTTGCCCACCTTGTCGAAGCGGGAAAGACGAGAGGGATCGAGATCCTGCCCCTCATCACGCCCGGAGTCGACCTGGACAAGGACAACCCGGACGAGCTCTACGGGAATGCCCGGAGACTGGCGGTCACCCTCGGCACCAGGTTCAAGAACGACATTCGGGTTTGGGAACTCGGTAACGAGATGGAGAACTATGCCATCATCAAGCCCTGTGAGAAACGCGACGACGGCTCGCAATATCCATGTGGATGGGGGCCGGCAGGAGGAACGGGAACGCTCGACTACTTCGGCCCGCGCTGGGTGAAGGTGAGCGCCGTCCTCAAAGGCCTGTCCGACGGCATGACAGAGGTCGACCCGGGGATCAGGAAGGCTTTGGGCACCGCCGGATGGGGCCACACCGGCGCGTTCGCGCGGATGAAGCACGACGGGATCGCCTGGGATATCTCGGTCTGGCACATGTACGGCGAAGATCCAGAATGGGCTTTCCGCGAAATTTCTGGTTATGGCAAGCCGATCTGGGTCACCGAATTCAACAATCCTTCCGGAAGTCAGCGCAGCGAGCGGCAGCAGGCCGACGGTATCAAGCAGGCAATGACGCGGCTTCGCGAACTCAAGGAGAAGTACAAGGTCGAGGCCGCACACATCTACGAACTGCTCGATGAGACCTACTGGGCCCCGAGCTTCGAAGCCAATATGGGGTTGGTGAGGCTCGTGGGTCCCTCCGATGGCAAATGGGTGACCGGTGAACCGAAGCCTGCCTACAAGACGGTACGGGACTTCACCCGCGGTCCTTTGCCGATGACCAAGCCGCATCGGGACTGCGACACCGAGACCATGGCTGCAGACCAGTCCACGCAGGTGCGGCAGGCAAGTTTCGTCTACTGCCTCATCCTTGGCCACAAGGGCGACACGGCCAGCGTGAATCAATGGTCGGCGGCACTTGAAAGCGGAGACACCAAACTCGCCGACATGATCATGGAAATGATGCGCTCGGACGAATACGAAACCAGATATGCCACGATCGGCCTAACGGACCGCGACTATGTCGGTTTTTTGTATTTGCTGCTTCTGAACCATCCCGCGGACGGTTACGGACTGGAAAGCTACGCCCGCCAGTTGCGTGCGGGCTCCATGACGCGTGAGGCCGTGGCCTTCGGAATCATCACTTCGGCGGAGTTCAAATCCAGGCACGCCGCCATCCGCGAAACCTCCACGGTGCCGAACCCTGAGTGAGCAGAGCCAATGAGCGCCATACGTGAGCCACGGGAGGTCGCGGCCTTGCCACGACCGCAAGGCGAGGCAGCGGCAACCGCCGGCGGCAGGGAACCGGGCATCGCCATCTTGGGCCTGTTCGGCTGCGGCAACCTTGGCAATGACGGCTCGCCCGAATCCATGCTCTGTTCCTCAAGGAGAAGCGACCCAACGCGCGGCTCTTCTGCATCTGCCAGATCCCCGAAGCCGTAGCCAAAACTTTCGGCATCGAAACGCTCCCGATCCGGATCGCGAGAGGAGAGGGGATCGCCGGCCTTCTCGACTGCATTTTCCTGAAAATCCCCCGCAAGGTGATGGATTTCCTCCGTGCAGTCCGGCACATCCGCAAGGCGAAAGTCATAGTCGTGCCTGGAACGGGAATCCTTGACTATTTCGGCGACCGCCCGTTGGGCATGCCCTTCGACGTCTTCAAATGGTGCCTTGCAGCGCATCTCGCGGGAACGCGCATTGCTTTTGTCAGTGTAGGTGCCGGGCCGGTGGGACATCGCCTCAGCCGATGGCTGATAACAAGCGCGGCCCGCATGGCGGACTACCGGAGCTACAGGGACACTGCCTCGAGGGAATTCATGGCAAGCGTCGGCGTCGACACCAGCCGGGAGTCGATGGATCCCGATCTCGCTTTCACGCTGCCCGTTCCGCAATCTGCCAATGCCGACCCTTCACACCCGCTCACGGTCGGTGTCGGCGTAATGAACTACCGCGGCTGGTGCGGTTTCGAGGAGCGCGGGCTGGGCATCTCTGAATCTTATTTGCCAAAGTAGCGATATTCGTCACCTACCTCCTGGCCAGCGGCTACAATGTCCGCCCTCGCACAGGCGACGAAGGTGATACTCCCGCGGTCGAGGCGGTCCTGGCGGCCCTGGGCGAAACTGATACCCAAGGGCTTTCGTGCCCACCCGTCCATTCCCTTCGCGACGTCTTCGGCCAACTCGCCCTGACCGATCTCGTGGTGGCGATCCGCTTCCAGTATTGTGGCCGCCCTGATGGCGGGAAAGCCCGGGATATCACTGGGCTATGCGCTGAAGAACGACCAATTGCCCGGTCAGAGCGGTTCCGTCAGAATTTTGCCAGCGCGTCGAAAGCTTCGATGTCGAAATCTTGATCAGGCAGTGGCTTGTGGCGATCGGGAAAGAACATGCGCGCAGGGTCCGTAACAGCGTCGAAAAATTCAGGGAGAGCCTCGAAGTCCAGCACGAATTCCTGCTCTCGACCATCCTTTGACGGAAAAGCCGTCGAAAGGACTAGGGGCTCACCGCCCGAAAGAGGTAGCCGACGGTAAGGCTTCGTCCAACGGGGCATCCTGATCGCCCATTGGCGTTCTCCCCCACTCCTCTCAGCCCACGTAGCCTCTGCGTGATCATATCCGCCCGAGAAGAGGTGTGCGATGAAAGTCATAGTAACCGGTCATCAAGGCTATATCGGCTCGGTGATGGTGACGATGCTGCTCCGTGCTGGGCATTCGGTAACAGGCTACGATAGCGACCTGTACCGGCGCTGCACCTTTGCTTGGGGAGGAGAGCAGGCTTCCGTCCCGTCCATCCAAAAGGACGTCAGGGACGTGCAAGCGCGCGACCTCGAAGGATTCGACGCCGTCATTCACCTGGCGGCTCTTTCCAACGACCCGCTGTCCGACTTCGATCCAGACATCACCTACGAGATCAATCACAAGGGTAGCGTCCGCTTCGCGAAGGCGGCCAAGGAGGCGGGCGTGTCGCGCTTCCTCTTCGCGTCATCGTGCAGCAATTACGGACAGGCGGGCGACGGAATGGTCGACGAAACGGGCGAGCTCAAGCCGGTTACGCCCTACGGCTGGTCCAAGGTGCTTTCCGAACGGGATATTTCCGAACTGGCCGACAGCAGCTTCTCTCCGACCTATTTCCGGCCCGCCACGGCCTACGGGCTGTCGCCCCGGCTCCGCTTCGACATTGTGCTGAACAATCTTGTCGCCTGGGCCGTTACCAGAGGGGTGATCCTCCTGAAATCCGACGGGACACCGTGGCGGCCGATCGTCCACATCGAGGACATTTCCAGGGCGTTTATTGCCGGACTGGAAGCACCGCGCGAGATCATTCACAACGAAGCCTTCAATGTGGGTCGGACGGATCACAATTACAGGATCCGCGATATAGCCAAGATCGTCGCCGAGGTCGTGCCGGGCTGCCGACTCGAATTCGCGTCCGATGCTGGACCCGACAAACGATCCTATCGCGTCAGCTTCGACAAAATTGCGCGTACCCTGCCTGCCTTCAAACCGCAATGGGATGCGCGTAAGGGTGCCGAGCAGCTTTACCAAGCTTACCGCAAGTCGAATGTTACTCTCGAGGAATTCGAGGGGCCCCGCTTCCAGCGCATCGGCCATATCCGGTACCTTTTGGCCAACGGACTTTTAGTCGGGCGCATGCGGGTCGCTGAACGTTCGACAACGCTGGATGTCGCAGCCGAGTAATCGGAATGGAACACCTGAACCCCTACGGACTCGGGCCGCCGCCGTCTTCTTTCGGCGTTGGCCAGGAAATCTATGCCTTGGTCGAACGTCTCTTTCCGATCTGCAGGAGCATCACCGGAGACGGGGTGCGACAAACGCTGGATATCCTATCGGGACACGTTGAATTGGAAAGGCACGAAGTGCCCACCGGGACGCAGGTGCTCGACTGGACTGTTCCGAGGGAGTGGAACATCCGCTCGGCGAGCATCACCGGCCCGGACGGGAAAACGGTCGTGGATTTCGCCGACTCCAACTTGCACGTCGTCAACTACAGCGTACCCTTCAAGGGAGTCCTGCCGCTCGACGAACTGCGGCCGCACATCCATACGCTGCCTGAACAGCCAGAGGTGATCCCCTACCGCACCTGCTATTACGCCCCGGCATGGGGCTTCTGCGTTGCCTACGAACGTGTCGCCAAGATGCCCGACGGGCTCTATCGCGTGGAGATCGATGCCGAACTCAAGGACGGCAGTCTCACTTACGGCGAATACCTGCACTGCGGGCAGACGGAGCGGGAATTCCTTCTTTCGGCACACATCTGCCACCCCTCACTGGCCAACGACAACTGTTCAGGCCTGGCCCTGCTGGCAACCCTTGCTAGACGCCTGAAGGCAAGGAAAACAAGATACAGCTACCGCTTCCTGTTCGCTCCGGGCACGATCGGCTCGATCGCATGGCTGTCGCTCAACGAGGACCGGACACATCTGATCGACCACGGTCTGGTGCTGTCATGCGTTGGCGATGCCGCTAGCCCGGCATATAAGCGCAGTCGTCAGGGCGACGCCTTCATCGACCGTGCCATGGCCCATGTGCTCGGGCAGGAAGCAGGGGCAACGTTGATGGATTTCTCCCCTTACGGCTATGATGAGAGGCAATATTGTTCGCCGGGCTTCAATCTTCCAGTCGGCATGTTTCAGCGAAGCGTCCACGGCACCTTCCCCGAATACCACACGTCGGCGGACAATCTCGACTTCATCGGCCCGGAGCACCTGGAAGACTCCTTCCGGATTCTGACGGATGTGATCGACATCGTCGAAGGGGACTGGACGCCTTCGAACCTTTTTCCCAAGGGCGAACCACAGCTCGGCAGACGCGGCCTCTACGCAGCCCTGGGAGGGCAGAAGTCTTCGGGAGCAACCTCGATGTCCCTGCTTTGGGTGCTCAATCTCGCCGACGGACAGCATTCGCTTCTTTCCATGGCGGAGTGCTCGGGTCTGCCATTCAGGGAATTGGCCGCCGCCGCGAGATTACTGTCAGATCACGGTCTCCTGGCCGAGGGGCCTCCATGAGCGCTGTTGAACCTTTCGCTTCCAGTCTTTCGGTTCATTAGGGGACCGGCTTCTTGACCAGCGGCCACGTCCTGTCTTTCTCCGACATGGAGGTCGGCATCAAAGGCCAGTTTATCGAAATGGCGGGGTCGCTGTAGCGGACGCCTTTCGATGCGTGGGGTGTATAGAACTGCGATATGAGATACGAGACCTCGGCATCGTTCGTCAGGGTCTGGAGCCCGTGGGCGAACCCGGCAGGGATGTAGACCTGTTTCATGTTTTCGGGCGTCAACTCGAAACTCAGCCAGCTGTAGCGCGTCGGCGAGTTCAGGCGCAAGTCCACGACGACATCAAAAATCGCGCCGCGGACACAGGAGACAAGCTTTACCTCGGCATACGGATCCTCTTGATAATGCAGCCCCCGGAGGGTTCCCTTTTCGACCGAATGAGCGCGGCTGTGCTGGACAAAGCGCGTCGCCAGCCCGCAATCAGCCATTTCTTTTTCGCAGAACAGGCGGGTGAAGGAACCGCGGTCGTCAATCACCGGCGTCGGTTCGATCAGCCAGACACCCTTCAGCTCCGTTTCGGTAAACTGCATGTCAACCTTAGCCCCAGTTGCCGGGTAAGGACCGGCAGTCCAATTGTTGGCATCGCCCGCTCGGGCTGGAAGAGCTACCTAAGTCTTAGGTGGCTTCTCCGATGGCGGTATGCCGGGCCGGTCGCTTACCCGATCGAGGGTCTTGGCGGCTTCACTGCCCCTACGGTTTGCCTATTAGGATTAAGGCAACCCAACGGATTGGCAAATCGAACCCGCGCGCGCACCGTCCTAAGCTGCCGCTGCCATAAAAGAAGCACCTCCTGCGGAGCGCGGCGGCAAAGGTTCTTGGTCAGGCCAATGGGTCTCCGTCTTTTCAAACCGGCGGGACAGGAGCACGGAATGAACATTCAGGCTGTCGAAATCGTTCGCGAGCATAACGGGGCACGCCGGACTGCCAGCTGCAGACTTTGCGGATCGCGCCTGTGCCACACGCTAGTTGATCTAGGCATGTCGCCTCCTTGCGAGGGCTTCCTGCGGGCCGACCAGCTCGACCAGATGGAACTCTATTACCCGCTCAAAGTACTGGTCTGCGACAGCTGCTACCTGGTGCAACTCAAGGAGTACATGAGCCCCGAGACCATCTTCAGCGAATATGCCTACTTCTCTTCCTTCTCGACAAGTTGGGTAGCCCACTCGAAAGCCTATTGCGAGGCGATCACGAAGCGGCTTGGGCTTGGAACTCACAGCTTTGCGGTGGAACTGGCAAGCAACGACGGTTACCTGCTGCAGCACTTCCTGCCGCTCGGCGTTCCCGTGCTTGGCGTCGAGCCGGCGGCCAACGTTGCGCGCGCTGCAGTCGAGAAGGGCGTGCCTACCCGAGTCGACTTTTTTGGAGCGCGGCTGGCAAATGAAATGGCGGCCGAAGGGCTTCACGCCGATCTCATCATTGGCAACAACGTCCTGGCGCAAGTGCCGAACCTCAACGACTTCGTCGCGGGAATGAAAATCCTTCTCAAACCAGAGGGCGTAATCACTCTCGAGTTCCCGCACATCGAGCGGCTGATGGCCGAGAACCAGTTCGATACCATCTACCACGAGCATTTTTCATATTTCTCGCTGCTGACGATCGATCTGATGGCGGCCCGCCACCGGTTGCGGCTCATTGATGTCGAGGAACTGCCCACCCATGGCGGCTCGCTGCGTGTTTATCTCGCCAACGAGGTCAGCAGCTGGGCCGTGGATCACAATGTCGGCGAACTCCTCGACCGTGAAAAGAGGCACGGGCTGACTGTAATGACGACCTACACCTCCTTCGGCTACAAGGCGCAGCGCGCGAAGCGAGATCTCCTAGCGTTCCTGATTTCGGCTAAAAACGAAGGCAAGAGGATCTGCGGGTACGGCGCGCCTGGCAAGGGCAACACGCTGCTCAACTACTGCGCTATCGGCACCGACTTCCTCGATTTCACGGTGGACCGCAATCCATATAAGCACGGCCGCTTCACGCCGGGCATGCACATCCCAATCAAGCCCATCGACGCGATCGATCAGGCCAAGCCAGATTACATCCTAATCCTTCCGTGGAACCTGAAGGACGAGATCGTCCAGCAGATGCACCATGTCGCCGCTTGGGGCGCGAAATTCGTGGTGCCAATTCCTTTCGTGACAGTGATCGATTCATCGGAGTTACCAAGATGAAAGTCATCCTTTTCTGCGGAGGCCGCGGGACCCGGATCCGGGACTATTCCGAAAGCATACCGAAGCCGATGATTCCGCTCGGCCAGCAGCCGATCCTGCGCCACGTCATGCAGTGGTACAGCGATTACGGACACGACGAATTCGTCTTGTGCCTGGGCTACAAGGCAACCGTCATTAAGGATTTCTTTCTGAACACCCGGCCACAGACCTTTTCCGATTGCGTGGTCACGCATGGTGGCCAGGACGTGAAGCTGCTTGGCGACATCGTCAAGGACTGGAGCATTACCCTGCTCGACACGGGCATCTGGCGCAACATCGGAGAGCGCCTCTGGGCCGCGCGGGATCACGTCAGGAACGAGAGGATGTTCCTGGCCAACTACTCCGACGGCCTGACCGATGTCGACCTCGACGATATGATCGCGAAGTTCGAGGCCAGCGGCAAGATCGGCTGCTTCCTTGCCGTGCACGCGCCGCTGACATACCACTTGGCCGACATCGCGGAAGACGGCCGCGTGCGCGAGTTCCGCACGACGGAAACGTCGGAGGTCTGGATCAATGGCGGCTACTTCATATTCCGCCCCGAAATCTTCGACTACATACGCGACGGCGAGGAACTTGTTCTCGAACCCTTCGGACGACTCATCGCTGACAACAAGCTGATGGCGTACAAGCACGAAGGGTTCTGGCGTTCGATGGACACGCTGCGCGATTGGCAATCACTTGAAGACATGGTCGAAAAGGGCGACATGCCCTGGAATATGAAGGTCACCGCCGAGAAAAACAGGCGCAATGTGCTGCTGGCCGTATCATGAGGGGGCTTGGCCTCGCACGTCGCGGGGAGGAACTCTCGATCCTCTGCCTTGGTGCCCATTCCGACGACATCGAAATCGGTGCGGGAGGCACGATACTCGGCCTGATCGCGTCGGGCGTCAAACTAGACGTCCGCTGGTGCGTGCTGAGCGCAGGCGGTCGACGGGTCGCGGAAGCCAGGGCTTCGGCCGAAGCGTTCCTCGAAGGATCGAGCTCGTCCACGGTCGACGTTGCGGATTTCGAAGACAGCTACTTCCCTGCCCATAGCCGATCGATCAAGCAGTGGCTGACGGATGTAAGATCACGGGTTGATCCCGACGTGGTGTTAACCCACGCTAGGTTCGACGCCCATCAGGACCACCGGGAGGTTAACCAACTGACCTGGAACGTCTTCCGCGATCATCTAGTGCTCGAGTACGAGATCCCGAAATGGGATGGCGACCTTTGCCAGCCCAATGCCTACGTGCCGCTCACGGCCGACGTGCTGAAGCGCAAGATCGAGCTCCTCTACGAACATTTCGGGACGCAGCGCTCCAAGGACTGGTTCGACCGCGAGACATTCGCCGGGCTTGCGAGGTTGCGCGGAATGGAATGCCGAGCACCAGAGCATTTCGCCGAGGCCTTCACGCTCCGGAAGATCAAAATTCTTTAGCAGTTGGCCCATATTCTCCTGTGAATAAGGGTGGATCAACGAATTGATCGAGTGAAACAGCTTGTATTCACCGCCTGAGTTGATAAGAAAAAGAATACATACATTAAATATACCGAATTTTTACTACCATTTTGAATTTGAGGGGTTCACATCAAAATGGGCAAAGCAAAAATAGCTTCTGGATTGTCGTTCAGCGAAGTCCGGATCGGAACGGTCGAGGGCGGAGAAGCCGGAGTTCTGGTGTGGAAACGCGACCAACTGGTGGCGGTCCTTACCCAGATCGACGAGGAAGTCTACTCCACGAAAGGCAAATGGTTTCTCGAGACGGGGTTCGGGCTGCTGAGCGGGCAGCACAAGAATTTCGACACGATCGAGGAGGCCATACGATGGGTTGGCAGACACACCTATCCCGAGCCTGCTTAGACTGCAGATTGAGCGGCCGATTCCGCGGCAGCAATTAACCCGACTTACGCTCAACTGGGCAAACTGACGATCGTGCCGAAGACCCATGACGGAGGCCCTTCGACTTCCGGGACCCAAGGCAGGCAGCATTATGCCTGGGTCACTCTTGAGCCAGAGTTCCTTCCGCGAGGAGATCGTTGACCTTGTAGGCGACTTCCGTGCGGTTGGTCGCCTTCAGCTTCTTCATGATATTTCGGATGTGGACCTTCACGGTGCTTTCGCGCAGATTCAGTTCGTAGGCGATGATCTTGTTCGCCTTGCCGCGCCGAAGCGCTTGGGCAACCTCGGCCTGCCTGAGCGTGAACATGCCTGTCAAAGGCTGCGTGTCGCGACTGCCCGAATCTATCAGGTGCCGCATGGAAAGGACACTGCTCGCTGGCACGAAGATGCCGCCCGCTGCCGCAAGGTTGATAGCCTCGACACAGACGTCGATACCGACTGAGGTCGGAATGTAGCCGCGTGCGCCGCATTCGAGAGCGGTCAGTATCTGTGCAAGCTCTTCGGTGTCGGCCAGGATGACCACAGGAACTGATTTGAACTCGGACGAAATATGACTGATCTCGTCTGCGATGCCATGATCGGTGACCTTCCGGCCGCCAAGGTTGAAGAGTATGGCTGCAAGGGGAAGGGCCGAACCCTTCTTCACGCGCCATTCGCCGATCGAACCCATGGCGACGACCTGCATGCCGAGATCGTGGTCCACGAGAGCCGATGCGAGACACTCGCGGTCTAAGGCTCTTCCGTCTAGGATGAGGAGACATTCCCTGCCTGCTTGCCCGCGGACGCTTTCCGTTCCGTCGGACGGAACTCCTGACCGATTGGCCGAAGTGTAGTTATGCAGTTCTGCTGTGGAATCCATATCAATACCCACTCTTTCCCGAACAAGCCGCCTTGCGGCGGCCGATATAGTATCCTCATTCCCTAGCATTGAAGGTTTGATACCACGCCTTGTGAAAGGTCGAGGCTCGATTACCCCACTAAACCCTTTTGCAGTTCTCCGCCCTCAGCGAGACCAGCTTGGGAAGTGTAAGGTTTATTATTAAGCAGTCTCTAACATAGGTTGTCTTTTCATAATTTTCAGACAATCCCATGCCGAGCTGGACTGCAATCTGGCTGAAGACGCAGGCATGGACCGCCGCAGGCACTAGCGATCGACGTTCGACTGCCTGCTGGCGATGGCCAAGCGGCCCAACGCTTTAGCTCGAGAACGCTTGGTCTACCCGTACTATGTGGGCACTTGCAGATATTTCGGCAGTGCGCCGGTCCTCGCGACAGACCGTGTTGCCGTCGCGGCTGCCGCCGTCGAGACATACGCGGCCCTGCCAGGTATGCGGCGCACGACCAGTTGTCCGCAAACGTCGTGTCTCCCAGCGGAAAATTTACTGATGGCCGATGCGCTGCCGCTCGAACAGAGATACCCGTTACCTGAGATACTCTTTATCGAATCCGGCTGTTTCAACCAGCTTCTTGCGGTTGATCACCTCTACATGGCCTGACTTGAAAGAGACGAGATCGGCCTTGCGAAGTTCCCTTAATGTTCGGTTGACGTGAACGGTGGTCATTCCAAGAATGTCGGCCAGTTCATTTTGGGTAAGGGGACAATCATATCTTCCATGGGCCGACAGCCCAACCATGGAGAGCCTCTCCTCCAACTCGAGCAGGAAATGGGCCGTGCGCCTCATCGCGTTCCGCCGCCCGGTATTCATAAGATGTTCGGCAAGGATGGCGTTCAGGCGGGCCAGGGAGTAGGCGATCTTCTTGCCGAGGCGGCCGTCCGACAAGATCGCCTCTACCAGTTCCTTACTGGAAATTTCATAAACGGCTAGTTCGGTTAGGGCCGCCAGTGACGCTAGACGGGGTCCGTCCGCACCACGGAAACCGACAATGTCCCCCCTAAGAGGAGTGTCGATGATCTGCCGTTCTCCGTCCAGTAATCCCTGGTAAAGGATGGCCCAACCCGATTTTACGATGAATATCTCGCTGTTGTCGTCATCCTGGCGGCATATCACCGAATGGGGTTTGTAGATTTTTGCGGTAACACCGAGAAAATCGTCGTTGCCCCACTCGTTCTTTGACAATGTCCCCCCTATGGGATGAGAGCTTATGAACTGCAATAATGTTTGCATGGAGTATCACGAGGTTGCTTCTATTTCCCATCACCTTCAATGTAATCTCCATTATCTCCCGGATAATTTCGACAGAACGACCTCTTACCCTAGGGGCAGGCTGGCCCACTGTCCTCGTCTGTTTGAATGAGGTAAACTGCGTCTAGCTAGGGGTGCTGCAAGGGCGGTTAAGCCTCCGAGTATCCACCGTAAGGAGGAGTGCCTGCCGCGTCCTGCAGTTGCGGGATCTTAGGCTACGCCCTTTGGCTCTCTTGCCCGGAATACCCACCTGCCGAAAGATGAGCCGTCGGACAGCGTCCTGCGTGCGCACACCAGGGCCAAACCAAGCGGGAGGGCCGATCAACAATGCAGGTCTCTTTACCGGGCTTGCTGGTGTGCGCGGCTATTTTGGTCGTTGCCTACTATTCCAGGGGAATGCTGATCATAGGCCTGATAGCTTCCCAGGCGTTCGGCGCGACGGCCCTCATGACCCTGACCTTTTTAGGTGGATCATCTCCACTGATCTACACCATGTTTGCGGCCCTGCTCGTCATGGCGGTTACTGCAAGGCGTCGCATCTGGTTCGACCTTGGCAGCGTATTCGGAAGCATCCGCCCTGTTTGGGTTCTCACGAGCCTCATAGCGTACGCAATCATCGGAGCATGGCTGTTTCCAAGATTCTTCGCAGGACAGACCGCCGTCTTCGTACAGTCGAAAACCCGCGGCGCCGTCGTCGAAGCTTCTCTCGCGCCGGTTTCGGGCAACGTTTCCCAGACGGGCTACTTCATTCTTGGCGGGCTCACCGCCATCGCGCTTTGTGCGCTGCTGCTGCACTCCAACAGGATCGATCAGGTCCGCCGCGGCTTCTTTCTGTGGTGCGGTCTGCACACAGGCATGGGGCTGGTCGATTTCATTGGCAAGAACGCTGGGGCGGGAGATTTGCTCTCCCCGATCAGAACCGCGAACTACGCCCTTATAACGGAGGCGGTCGAGGCAGGATTCGTTCGGATCACGGGACCTTTTTCGGAGGCCTCTTCCTTCGCTGGCGTTTCCCTCGCCTGCTTGGCATTCTGCTACACGTACTGGAGAAAGACTAAATCACGCCTTGCCCAGTGGCTGGCAGGCGTCCTGCTCTTCCTGACCATTCTGTCGACATCATCGACCGCCTACGCTGGTCTGATTCTCCTGTGCATTCCGGTCGCCTTCTCGACGTTGCTTTCGGTCCTCAGGGGGAAGGTTCAGCGCGAGGAGATACTGATAACCGCGCTAATGGCCACAGGCGTGGTGGCCATAATAGGCATCAGCCTCTACAATGCCGAGGTCCTAGAACCGTTCGTCAAGCTAATAAACGCCACCATTATCAACAAGGCGGATTCTGCCTCCGGCGAGGAGCGCACCTACTGGAACATCAAGAGCCTGCAATCCTTCCTGGACACCAGTGGCCTTGGCGTCGGTTTCGGCAGTTCGAGGGCATCGAGCTGGCCGATCGCAGTTCTGTCCCAGCTTGGCGTCTTCGGATCGCTCCTGATGACCATCATGCTCGGTGTCGTCGTCCGCGGAATGGGCCGGGTACGCAAATGGGTGGACCCGGAGACCGATGCAGTCGTGACGAGCGTCAGAAACGCTTCCCTCGCCAGCATAGTTGCCGGCTCAGTGTCAGGTGGCGGCGCCGATCCAGGCATTCTCTTCTTCACCGCATTTGCCGTCGTTGCCGCCACGAGGACGCATGCTCGGCGCACCATGGCAGTAAAACGATCAAACTGGCTACTGATCAAGCATAGCGATCAACAAGCTCGCGACGGTGATGGCGAAGCGGTCTTGGCGGAGGCCTCCGGCCGAACTGTGGCGACGATGGGCGCCGGAAAGCGTGCAGGCACAAAACCTTTTGCGATGAGCGGCTTCGCAGCAGGCAATGGCGGCGTCGTGTGGGACAGTAACCCGGGCGCCCCCAGGGACAAGCGTGCTACCAAAAAAGCAAAGCCGTCCCAGCCCCACCGGAAAGCTGCCTCGCGCACTGCCGAGGCAAGAATGCCGGAGTTCATCGCCCCTCAAATGTGCGAGACCCTGTCCCGACCCCCTGGTGGGCGCGAGTGGGTCCACGAGATTAAGCTCGACGGCTATCGAATCCAGCTGCGTGTTCAAGCCGGCGCCGTCACGCTGAAGACGCGCAAAGGCCTGGATTGGACCTACAAGTTTGCGGCAATTGCAAAAGAGGCGTCAAGCCTTCCCGATGTCATCATCGATGGCGAGATCGTGGCGCATGGCGAAAACGGAGCGCCGGATTTTTCCGCCCTACAGGCCGCTTTGTCGCTGAGGAGAACCAATGACCTTGTCTTCTTTGCCTTTGACATATTGTTCGATGACGCTGGCGAGTTGCGGCAAATGCCGCTCTGCGCCCGGAAGGAGCGCCTGAAACAGATGCTAAGCAATGTTCATCATGGGGAGGGCAGTCAGCTCGTCCGTTATGTGGAACACTTCGCAAATAGCGGTCATGCGGCCCTGCGAGTTGCGGGCATCATCTCGAAGAAGATCGATGCGGTGTACGTGTCGGGCAGAAGCGATGGCTGGGCGAAATCAAAATGTCGGTCTGGCCATGAAGTGATTATCGGGGGGTGGTCATCCACCAACGGCAAGTTTCGGTCGTTGTTGGTTGGCGTCAATCGCGGTGACCATTTCGCCTACATTGGCCGGGTAGGGACGGGCTACAGTAAGGCGAAGGTCAAGCAGCTTCTCCCACGTCTAAAGGCTGCCGAGGCTAAGACGTCGCCCTTCGCCGGCAATGGAGCCCCAAAAGAAGATCCGGCCATATTTTGGACCAGACCGGAACTTGTTGCAGAAATCGAAATGGCGGGCTGGACACGCGGTGGCAATGTTAGGCAGGCTGCGTTCAAAGGTTTGCGCGACGACAAGTCAGCAAAAGACCTGGGAGCCGAACGCCCCGCCTAGGCCGGAACATCGAGGCGCCGAACCCTCAAAAAAGGCAAGTAGTTAAGCCGGCTGGCCGGCACAGGGCCTCATGCATAGGAGACGAGCCTCATGGAAGATACCTGATTTGTTGGTTTGGATATTCACAAACAACGGATTTCGATTGCGGTGGCGGAGAGTGGACGCTCCGGATCTCATGAGATCCGGGTTCCGATGAACGGCTTTTCCGTGGCTCTGTTTGGGCGCTCCAACTTGAGAGCGTAGTCATTGCCTCTATACTAAGGCCGCTGACAACTGACGTTGCCCCCAGTTTCTATCCAGTTTTGAGTTCGTTTCCGGCGTGGGTTGTGCCCTGCTGGGCGGGTGAAGCGACGGGCGCT